>JAFUMV010000019.1 GCA_017482485.1 Lachnospiraceae bacterium | reverse complement strand
GTTTTTCTTTTGATGCGTATTTTGTTTTTTCTTTTTCCCATACAATTTCTCCTCTGTACTGCGGTGGGGACGGGAAAGACAAAAGGAGCAATGTTCAGTGGAGTGCAGAAATGAAAAATGCATCTGTAAGATCTTTCGCCATCATGTTGTTGTTAAGTTACGTTGAATCATGGCGAAATGCCTGAATAACGGACGTTTCCAGAAAGCTGGTGCTTTTGTAAACGCAACGCAGGAAAAACCTGAAAAAGGTCTTGCGTCTGAATGATTCGGATTATGAAATTATGATAACACACATGAGGAAGATGTACAAGTATTGTTTTGGGTATTCACGCATCGGCCGGAGAATTATAATAATCGACTTTTGAAAAATAAGTGCTCTCGATTCATTGATTTGAGGGAGCGGATGTGGTAAAATTTTGTTCGCATTGAAATATGATGCGGAAATCTGTCCGGGGAAACAGGTGCAAGTCCTGTACGAGCCCGTCGCCGTGAGGCACGCGAATTATTGTTTATCCTACCCAAAGCCACAGTTTGGGGACAAGTCATTGGAGCTTTCCGAGAAGGCGGATCAGCAATGTGCCAAGTCGAAATATCCGGATAGATGAAACCTTCTTTTTGTTGCCGCGAGGGCCGGCAGTTATGAGGGAATAAGGGTAACGGAAAGTTACACGAAAATCAAAGGAGAGAATGAATATGCAAAAGAAAAGCAGTAAGAAATTATCGTCATTGCTTCTTTGTATGGTGCTTATTGTGGCTATGGCACTTTTTACAAACGGCTGTAACAGCAATGATAAGAGTGAGGCACAGTCTGCGGTAGCCAGCACTGTGGCAGATGGAAGCGTGCTGGGGGAAGGAAGCACCGTTTTTCCTTTTACGGTAGTGGACAAGGACGGTAATGAAACCGAATTTGAAATCCACACGGATAAGGAAATTGTGGGAGAAGCTTTGCTGGAGGTTGGACTGATCGCCGGGGAAGAAAGCGAATATGGTCTGTATGTAAAAACAGTGAACGGTATCACGGCTGACTACGATACGGACGGCACCTACTGGGCATTTTATGTCAATGATGAATACGCAATGTCCGGCGTGGATACCACAAAGATCGCAGAAGGAGAAACTTACTCCTTTAGGGTGGAATAAGCGTGAAGCTCACAGTAAAAGAGATCACAGTTTTTTCCATGCTCGGCGCAGTTATGTATGCTTCGAAAGTAATTATGGAAGTGGTTCCTAATGTGCATCTTCTGGGAACACTGATCGTTGCATTTACGATTATCTATCGAAAAAAGGCGCTTTATCCGATTTACATTTTTGTATTTCTGACCGGTCTTTTTAACGGTTTTGCGACCTGGTGGCTTCCATACTTATATATCTGGACCGTTTTGTGGGGGGCAGTCATGCTGCTGCCAAAACGGATGCCCAAAAAGATACGGCCGCTGGTCTATATGGCCGTGTGTGCGGCTCACGGGTTTTTATACGGAACGCTGTATGCACCGGCGCAGGCACTTTTATATGGTTTAAATTTTGAAAAAACAGTTGCCTGGATCATTGCCGGACTGCCCTGGGACTGTATCCACGGTGTCAGCAATTTCTTTTGCGGAATTTTAATTATGCCGATTGTTTCCGCACTGAGACTGGCCGAGCGCAATATTGAGAAAAATTAATATGGCTGATTAGAAGAGACGAAACTTTTGTCAAGAAGCGGCAGCGTCAAAAGAAAGGCAGTTCCCTGCCCGGGCTGACTTTTTACTTCAATTGTTCCGTCATGTAAATCTACAATTCTTTTTACCAGGGTGAGCCCCAGTCCGTTACCTTCTGTGGTGTGGGCGGTGTTGCCCTGGTAAAATTTTTCAAAAATTCTTTTTTCTGTTTCGGCATCCATGCCGATGCCGTTGTCCATGATTGTTACCTTTACATAGTTTTCAAGCCTGAGAAGTCTTGCAGAAATTGTACCGCCGGGATTGGAAAATTTAATGGCATTTCCGATCAGGTTTTGCCAGACGTGGGACAAAAGCTCCTCATTGCCGCAATAATCAGCTGCGTCCAGATCGATGTCCAGTTCCAGCTTTTTTTCCATCCACTGGGTTTCATATAAAAGCAGAATCTGACGAATCTGCTCGTCCAGAGAAAAGGTTTCCTTTTCTGGGGTGATTTCCTGATTTTCCAGCCGGGAAAGCAGCAGAATATTGCCGGTCAGGGCAGTGAGACGACGGGTGTTGTAAATGATTTTCCTGATATAAGCGTCCTTTTTTTCCTCGTCCAGCGTCTTGTTCTGCAAAAGGGTGGCATAGCCTTCGATGGCGGCCAGGGGAGTTTTAAATTCATGAGAAACATTGTTGATGAAATCTTTGCGCAGCATTTCCGTTTTGGAAAGCTCCCGGGTCATGAGGTTAAAATTGTGGGCCATGCTGTGCAGCTCGTCCACCGGAATATTTTCATCAATTTCCACAGAAAAGTTGCCCTGTGCAACTTCAATGGTGGCAGCGTTTATGCGGGTGATGGAGGAAATGGCCCGGGAGGCGATGATTCTGGAGCCGACAGTGCCGATGATGATACTGACAACGGCCAGGTACAGGATAAAACCGTAGGGCTTCTGGAGCAGCAGAATATCGGAGTGGTATAAAAACATGACAAAAAACGTGGTGATGAACATAGTGATCACCAGAATGAAAAATACAATGATGGAAAACATCAGGCTCAATTTGACGGAATGACGACTCATTTGCTTACTCCTTTCACGGCTTTATATCCCAGCCCCCGGATGGTGACGATTTCAAAATCCGAATTATGACGGAATTTTTCACGAAGACGACTGATGTGCACCTCCAGTGTATGTGGATCTCCGTCAAAATCAATGCCCCAGATTTCATCGATGAGCTGTCTGCGGGTAAAAATTTTTCCGGCGGAGGACAGAAGCTTGAACAAAAGATAAAATTCTTTTTGAGGAAGCTCTGTGCTGTGATTGCCTTCCGTCACAGTCAGTGCATTGCAGTCCAGAACGGTGCTGCCGATCTGCAGTTTGCGGCTGGCGATGATCTGAGAGCGGCGAAGCAGAGCATTGACTCGCCAGAGCATCTCGTTGACATCCACCGGCTTTACCATATAATCGTCTATGCCCGAAAGAAAGCCTTTCTTTTTATCCAGAATACCATCCCTTGCGGTGATCATCAGAATCGGTATCATATAATTGGCGTCCCGGAGTGCTTTTGTCAGCTCATAGCCGTCCATGCAGGGCATCATCACATCACAGATCAGCAGGTCCACATATTCATGTTCCAGTATTTTCAGCGCCTGTTCGCCGTCAGCTGCTGGCAATACCGAAAATCCGTTTTCAGAAAGAACGCTGCAAAACAGATCACACAATTCTTTATCATCTTCCACAACCATAATGGTAAACATGGCAAAATCCTCCTGTGTCGTACACACGCTTATGTAGGTGCACGGAAAATACCTCCTGCAAAAAGACAGGGAAAAGTGGCAGTCTTTTTATGCTACCATAGAAATCTCAATTCATCCTCAACAAAATGGCACAGCTTTTTTTGTTGCAGTCATGGGGCAGATCATAAAATTTTTAGAAATTTCAGAGAAAAAATTGCGGTTGAGTTGAGGAATGACATATATATTTGTGATGTTACTTCAAAAAGGAAAGATTGAAAAGGCTTTTTGAAAAAATCGAGAACGGTTGAAAAGGAGAATGTCATGGCAAAAAAAGAAAAGAAGGATAAGGAAGGGAAAAAAAACAAATGGAAGAAACCGGTGCTCATCGCTGCAGTGGTTGTTCTGATCGGTGGGGTCATCGTGGTGCGCGCTGCCGGCGGCGGAAACCAAAATGGCGGTCTTGTGGAAATGACCGTGGAAGAAAGGAACATCATTTCCTATCTTGAATTTTCCGGAAATGTGGAAGCGGTAAACACTGCAAATGTCTATGCGGATGCTTCGGCAAAAATTACGGAAGTGCTGGTGGAAGAAGGGGATGAAGTAAAAGCTGGTGATGTGCTGGCCGTTCTGGATACCGGGGACGTGGAATATAACATAAAACTGAAGGAGCTGGCGCTGGATCAGAGCAGACTGAGCAACGACTACAGTATTCGTGACAGTCAGGCCAGTCTGGACAATTTGAATGAGCAGGTTGACCAGGGGTTGAATTCCAGTCTGAATTCTGCCCAGAAGTCACTTTTAAATGCCCAGGATAGCTACCACGGTGCGGTGGAAAAATACAATACCACCAAGGCGGAATACGAAGCCCGCACTACCGATTCCGTGGTATCTGCAAGACAGACGCTAAACAGTCAGCAGGCATCCTATACCTCTGCAGAGTCGCAGCATGCGGAAGGAAAGATGACGGATGAAACCTTTGAAACCTATGTGGTGAGCCTGCACAATGCGGAGGAGAATTATTACAGCGCGCTGGAGGATGCAAAGCAGGGCGTAGAGGATGCCTATGATGACATGATTGCTGCAAAGGAAGCCTTTGAAGATGCGCAGCGGGATTATGAAACCTCTCAGCTTTCCGTGGAGCAGAATGTGGAAAATTACGAAAATGCGCTGGAAAAGGCGAAGGCTCTGGCTGATACTGAAAGCTCTGAAATGGAACTGGAGCATTTAAAAGAGTCTTTGGAGGATTACACCATCTGTGCTCCCATTGACGGATATATCACGCAGTTAAGCTTAAAGGCAGGTGAATATACCACCAGCGCCATGGCTGTGGCAGAAATTACCAACTTTGAAACCATGCAGGTAGCAGTGAAAATCGATGAATATGACAGCAAAAATGTGAAAGAGGGAGATCCGGTGGAAATTTATGTGGATGCGCTGGAGCTGACCTACGAAGGAAAGATATCACGAATTTCCAAAACAGCCACCATTCAGAATGATGTTTCTTATCTGGATGCCATTGTGGAATTTGATGCGGATGATCAGGTCAGCAGTGGATTTTCGGCAGAAGTGAAACTGGTTCGGGAACAGGCCCTTTGTGTGCCCGCACTGCAGATATCCGACATTTCCTATGATGAGGACAATACAGCTTATGTGTTTGTGAAGGATGAAAAAGGAGAAGTCGTCAAACGCAGCGTGGTGCTTGGCGCTTCGGATGGAACCTGGGTGGAGATCAAAGAGGGCCTTTCTGTGGGCGATGTGATTTTCGTGACGCCTTCGACTTTGGGAATGACGTTCCCGCAAGTGGAAGGCCGGTTTGGAAATGGCCAGTAGGGAGGAAACTATGGCAGATGAAACCATTTTGACAATGCGTGGGATTGAAAAGGAATATATCGTTGGCGGCGAAGTTTCCAGCGTCTTAAAGGGCATTGATCTGGAAGTGAAAAAAGGGGAGTTTCTGGCGATTTTGGGACCCTCCGGTTCCGGAAAGTCCACCCTGATGAACATTATCGGCTGTCTGGATGTGCCGACCCGGGGAGAGTATCAGCTGTCGGGACTTTCCATCGGCAGCCAGGATGAACAGACATTAGCGCATATCCGCAACCGGGAAATCGGCTTTATCTTCCAGTCTTTTTTTCTGATGCAGAGACAGACCGCTCTGGAAAATGTGAAAATGCCGCTGATTTATGCGAATATGCCGGAAAAACAGCAAAATGAAAGGGCTGCAGAGATGCTTCGCCTGGTGGGGCTGGAAGACAAAATGAATTATTATCCAAACCAGCTTTCAGGCGGTCAGCAGCAGCGTGTGGCCATCGCCCGCGCCATGAGCAATAATCCGACGATCCTGCTGGCGGATGAGCCCACCGGTGCACTGGATCAAAAAACCGGCAGACAGGTCATGGAGCTTTTTCATCAGTTAAACGATGAGGGCAGGACAATCATCATGATCACGCATGACGTACATATCGCAGAGCATGCGAAGCGGATTGTGAAGATTCTGGACGGCAATATCGGGGAAGGAGAGGTGACGGATGCTTAATATGGGAATGATAAGGCAGAGTTTAAAGCTCTCCTGGCAAAATATCAAAAGCAACAAAATGCGTACGTTTCTGACCACCCTGGGCATTATCATTGGCGTGACGGCAGTAATTTCGCTGATCACCATCGTGGACGGCGTCATCGGCTCCGTGCTGGGACAATTTGCTTCTCTGGGTGCCGGAACGCTGAATGTTTCCATCACGGGCACTCCTTTGAAGCGGGGACTGTCCGAGTCGGATATGGCGGCTATTGAGGAGCTTGACAATGTGTCCGGTCTTTCGCCTACCATCAGCGCTGTCAAAACGGCGGCCAGAAAAGGAAAGCTTCTGGACAGCGTTTCTGTGAAGGGAAAAAGCGCCAGCTATTATCAGAACAATGATCTTGTGACGCTGGGCCGTGCACTGACACAGACGGATATCGAACAGGAAGCCCATGTATGTGTTATCGATCAGGACCTGGCGGACGAATTGTTTTTAGGGGAAAATCCCATTGAACAGACGATTATGCTGGCCGGTGTCAGTTATACGGTGATCGGACTGGAAGGGGAAAATGCGGATCTGATGACTTCCATGTCCGGTTTTGGAAGCTCCTCGGACGGAACGGCTACGATACCTTATACGACGGCGAAACGCCTGACCGGCAGCAACGGTATCACCAGCCTGGAAATATATATGGAGGATACGGACAAAACCGAAGAACTTACAGAAGAAGTGGAAGCGATTTTGAATCAGGCGTTTAACCAGAAGGAGAATACCTACAGCGTATTTTCCATGGATTCGCTGCTGGATACCATGGAAACCATGACGGGTATGCTCACTTACATGCTGGCAGGCATCGCATCTATCGCCCTTTTGGTGGGCGGCATCGGCATCATGAACATGATGCTGGTTTCCGTCACGGAGCGAACAAAAGAAATCGGTCTGCGCAAAGCCATGGGTGCCACTCCGGCCAGAATCCAGCTGCAGTTTCTGCTGGAATCCGTAGTGCTTTCTTTGATGGGCGGCATTATCGGTGTTATTTTGGGGCTGCTTATTTCGTTCGTGGCTGCCATGTTGATCGGTGTGGATTTCGTCATATCTGTTTCAGCGGTGGCGCTGGGCGTAGGATTTTCCACTGCGGTGGGAATCATTTTCGGCTGGGCACCTGCAAAAAAAGCGAGCCAGTTAAGTCCGATTGATGCCTTGCGGAGTGAATAGACAGCCTGCACGGAAATCAATTTAACAAAAAGATGTACGAATACAGACAGGAGGATATGAGAGTGAAAGAAAAAATTTTTGATAAAAAATGGAACGTGCTTTTGATGACAGCTTTTTTTGCCGCTGCATTGCTGCTTTCTGCAGTCCATGTAAATGCTGCGGGACAGGGAAGCATTGATATTCGGAAGGATGCGGTCGCTGTGAAAATTGGGGAGACCGCATCCGTAGAAGTGTGTTACAGTGACGTGACCGGCGGCTTTTCTGATCTGGCAGCCATTTCAGGGGATGAAAGTCTGGCAGCGGTCAGCCTTACGGAAAAAGAGGATGGAAAAGCGGTTGTAAATGTGGCAGGTGCAGGGATGGGAACCACCGTTGTGGCAGTCTATCGCATCAGCAATCCGAATATAGTGGACTATCTGACAGTGCGCTGCAACATGGCGGAAAAAGGAGAGGTATATACCGTGCAGGAGGGAGAAGAACTTCTGACCATGTATGAAGATATTCTGATTTATTACGGTTATACCATGAAAGGAAATGCGTCGGATCAGCTTGCGGTGAATGCGCTTACTATTGAGCGCAGCACCGGAATTGACAGTCTGCATGTGAAAGGAACGCTGATGCAGGAGGGAGAATCTTCCGGCTTTCACACTTTTTATGCCAGCTTTTATGATGCGGCAGGAAAGCTTTTGGAACGTCAGGCGTATTATTCACGGGATCCGGTAAGCGGCAGTACGCTGGAATTAAAATGGTACATTCCGGAGGGATGTACGAAGATTGTGCTGGAGTGAAAAGCAGGTAAATTATAGTGCCAAGTTGGTAAGAACCCAATAAAATCAAGAGGTTTTGCTGATTTAGTCCAAAGAAAAAATTGCTGTGAGAACAGCAAAAAAGATTGGAATGGGCATGGGTAATGCCTGAATCCAAATATTCCATTGGCGGATAGGCAGTTATGAAAAATGGCTGCCTATTTTAGATTTAAAGAAAAATTCCATATTCAATACATAGAGTATTGACGCCTTTGGTAGTAAGACCGGGTTAGGGAGGTTTTGGATTGAAAAAAGGTTGAAAAATACTTAGCAATAATTTGACATGAAAGGGACGTGGAATCATTTGTGTCTTTGAGAAAATGGAAAGTTAACCATTGAATTTTGAACAACAAAAAACCCTTGAAAATCAAGGGTTTCAACTGCCGGCAGTGGGACTTGAACCCACACGATGTTGCCATCAACAGATTTTGAGTCTGCCTCGTCTGCCATTCCGACATGCCGGCGCATATGTCTGGAGCTGTCATTTCAACAACCATATGGTATAATAGCATATCTGAAGAATTATTTCAAGAACAAATTTTAAAACTTCCTGCCGCGAACAGTGAAAACAGTGAACAATGGCTTTTTCGCCGCTTTGTACAGATTTCAGTACAAGATGTCAAGATATTACATTTACAATGGTATATCAAATGAGTACTATAAAATTAAAGATATATCAAAATGAAACGAGCGGATGTTGTGCATAAGGTGATGGGCGGAAAGGTTAAGGATAAGCCTTCATCCTTTTCGTAAGAGTATGAAAAGTATAAAAAGGAGCACGAACAATATGGAAAAGAAAATCTGTTTAAACGGCACCTGGGATTTTGCCCCCGGCCCTTTGAATGAGGGAAAACAGGAGGACTGGAAAAAAGGCGCAATCAAGGTGCCTTCGCCTTTCAATGTGAACGGCTTTGCCGCCCCTTATGAGACAGCCACCTGCGGAGAAACTTCTGTCATTCGCGGAGCGGATATGCGCCTGTATCCGCAGTATCCTGTAGAATGGGATGATTTAAAGGAAGGCAGTTACCATCGGCATTTTTTTGTGCCTTCGGATAAAAAAAGAGTTTTCCTTCGTTTTGATGCGGTAGCCTTTGAGAGCGAATACTATATCAATGGGGTCTGCGTGAAGCAGGAGTGGGAAGCTTTTTTGCCGATTGAATTTGAAATCACGGAGCATGTTCGTTTCGGAGAAGAAAATGAGCTGGTTGTGTACTGCCGCGATGCGTCCCGGTTTTCCTATGAGGACGCCCGGGGGCAGACGCGATTTGAGGTGCCGAGAGGTTCTTTTTGGGGAATGTATGCCCTGGGTATCTGGCAGGATACCTGGCTGATTTTCAGAGATGAGGTGTTTATTTCCGATGTTTTTGCGGTGCCCGACACGGACCTGCATACGCTCACGGTCTCCGTGGAAACGGACGGAGGCTCATCCGCGGATGAAGTGCGCTTATCCCTGAAAGCATGGAACGTGGAAGAGCCCTACAGAACGATTGCGCAGGAACGCTGTGGAGCCATCGTGCAGGAGCCTTGCGGGGCCATTGATGAGCCTTGCAGCCAGAAGATTGTCTGGCAGTATGATCCGGATTCCATTCGGCTTTGGGATATCGGAGCGCCCAATCTTTATATGCTGCGCACGGAACTGGTTCGGGATGGAGCGGTTTTAGACTGCAGGGAGACACGCATCGGTTTCCGCAGCTTTCGCGCAGAAGGAAAGTATTTTCTGTTAAATGGAAGGAAAGTGAATCTGCGCTGTGACTCCTGGCACTACATGGGATATTCCGTGCAGGATATGGCTTATGCGAAAGCGCTTTTCGAGATGGAAAAACAGGCCAACGTCAATATTGTGCGCCTGCACGCCCAGCCCTATCCGGAGTTTTTCGTGGATGCAGCGGATGAAGCGGGAATCCTCATCAATGACGAAACTGCGGCATGGGCATCTTACGGCGGTTTTGGATATACGAATAAAACCGGTGAACGAAATCTGGCACATGCGGTGCGTCTGATGAAGCGGGACAAAAACCACCCCAGCGTGGTGTTCTGGAGCCTGGAAAATGAAAGCATCATGGCCTACAAAGCCGGATGCAATCCTTCTGCGAAGGATATTGCGGATTTGGAGGACAGGCTGTGGGAGAACATGCAGGCCTGCCGGGAATACGATGATTCCCGCCTGTTCAGCGGAGACGGAAGCTGGGATCTGCGGGGCAGAGCGCCGGTCTGCTCGCTGCATTATCCCACGGAAGAACAACCTTTTGAATCCAATGTTCCCATGACCATCGGGGAGATGGGGGCCATGTACTATGCCACACCGGACACCGTCACCGCAGAGGCCGGGGAAGCGCCGCTTTTGTCCATGGACGGACGTCTGGAAGCGATCGCAGAATCCGCCAGAGATATGCTGGCGCATCAGAGAAAGTGGGCGGCCCAGGTCTGTGTGTTCAATCTCATGTGGTATGGCCTGGAACCCATGTCGTATACAGCCCGCGAGCTGCCGGAGGGAGAGGAAGGACAGCCCGGAATCCAGCTGCAGCGCATCACGCCCTATCTGCGTCCCATCAATGCCGGTCTGGATCCTGCGCTGCCGGAGTATCAGCCGAACCCTGTCTGGAATATCATCAAAGATGCTTATGAACCGGTTCGCTTTTTTATGATGGAGCCACCTTTTGCGGCATACAGCGGAACTGATGTGCCCTTCTCGCTGCGGGTCTTCAATGACAGTGACAGGACTTCTGATTTTACGCTCTACATCGCCTGGACCGGAGGGGAGCGAAAGACTGCGTTTACTCTGGAGGCGGCAGGATGCCTGGATACCCAAATCGTGATTCCGGCAGAAAAAGCGGGAGAAATGCTTTTACATATCACGCTGGAAAAAGAAGGACAGATCGCGTACAGTCAGTTCTTTACATTGACTGTATATGATAAGCAGGAAATGCTTGACAAAATTGTTGCCCTGAATGTGCCCCTCGTCACCCAGGGAGAGGACGTCCAGGGAACATGCATTGATCTTCGGAGAACAACGCTGGCATCCCTGCGCCACGGAAGACAGCAGTACAGCGTATATATGCCGGAGAAAATTCATTTGAATGAAAAAACAGTATTTGACAGCTTTGTGCCTCCGCTGCCTGTCAACGGAAAACCGATTCTTTTTACCGGTGACGGAGAACCGGTGGCCATCCGCATGGAGGATCGGATTGTCTGCGGTCTGCCGCTTTGGGATGACACACAGCCTCAGATGCTGGCGCTGCGTCTGCGCTTTAGCGAGATGTTAAAAGAAAATGTAAAGCAGAAAGCAGCAGAGGTGGATGTTTACGGGCAAGACAGAGCCTTCACCACACTGCTGAAGGAACTGGGCGTAACTTATCATCAGCTTTCTGAAAAACAGCTGGCGGAACGTCTGCGCACAAAACAGGGCAATGTACTGGTTACGACAGGAGAGGTTCCTGCACAGATCAGCCGTCTTAATTATCAGAACGTGATCGTCTTAAATCCTGAAAAACCGCCGGTTACGCTTTCCGGAAGCTTTCATAAACTGGAAATGAAATCCTTCCACCTGATCCGAAAAAACAGGGATCTGGGGTTATACAGCAACAACCTCTATGGCCTCACCACAGGACGTGTCAATGTTCTGGCGGACGGTTTGCTGGAGCTGGAAAATGATGAGCTGGAAAACCTGTTGGGACAGCCCGATCTGGACTGGCGGCTCTGGAACCATGTGGCGGAATCGGTAAAGACCATTTCTGTGCTGCGCGGTCAGTTGGACAACAGCAGACGCAGCGCGCTGGCAGAGGGCTGGCAGGCGGGAAGCCGTCTGTGGTTCACCACCCTTTCCACGGAAAATACGCCGCAGCTGCGCCATATCTGGTCCAGGCTTTTGGATGAACTGGGCGTGGTGCTTTGCCCTCAAAAGGAAGGAATACAGACACTGTTTACCGGAAGTGTGTACGGTGACGGCACCCGAAAACTGCTGTACTATGCCGGGATGAAGGTAAAAGATGCGCAGCCGGGACTGAACAAATGGCAGGATGGCGGATGGTGGCGCATCGTGCGCCAGGGCAAAAAGCCTGCCGGATGTTATGCACTGTATCTGTATTCGCCTCAGGACCGCAGGGATTTTCTGTTAAATCCCGATACGCTGGATCTTCTCATTGAAGCGGATCAGCCGGTTACCTGTGTATTGAACGGGGTGAATCTGGGAACGGACACTGTGCTGCCCAGCGTTCCTTTGAATGCGGGGTGGAACCTTTTGCTGCTGGAGACCGCTTCGGAAGGAAATGTGCCTGTGGTGCGGGTTCGCCGTACCAACGGCATGGAAAATGATGTCATCTGTTCTTTGATGGACGGGGTGGAACCGGTGGATATGACCGGCACTGTTTATACTGCATTTGACTGCTGTGAAGATGCGCCTTTTGCAGCTCCGGGAACGGGACGATTCTGGACGATCGGCAAATTTGTCACCCAGACCCCCGGCATGTGGTTCCAGATCGACCTGCCAAAGGCTGAGCGAATCCGGGCGATCTGCTTTGGCAGCCGGGGAGAAGAGTGCCAGCAGGATACCAATTTCCCGGGCAGACTGGATATCTATGCAGGAGAAGACAGCGAACATCTTACCCGCATCGCTGAAGGCGCCCCCGGCGTGGCCATGGTTTATGGAGACGGGGCAGAGCAGCTGAAATGTTTCCTTTCCTTCCCGGAGCAGGAAGTGAAGTGCATTCGCCTGCAGATCGCGGCGGTACTTTTGGATCGAGGATTCAGCATACAGGATCTGCAGCTGTTTCGCTGAGTGAATCACAGGACGGGGGCACCATGGATCGTATATGTGTACGCATGTACCGGTCAGTTTCTGGAACTTTTTTACGGAGCGAAAAATGAGGTTCCCTATTCCGATGCGAATATCGGATTAGCGCATCTGTGCCTTGCTGTCACCGACATTCAAGCGGCATACCAGAAGCTTACGGAGGCCGGAGCCCCTATTGATTCTCAGCTGAGTCTGGGCATCGACGGCAACTGGCAGTGCTGGACCCATGATCCTGACGGCAACCGCATCGAGCTGATGCAGATGATGGACGGCTCTCTTCAGAACACATACATAAAAGAAAATTCTTGACTTCTTTGTGCCGTGACGACATAATAGGATCAATATTTTTGCAATGGGGTCAAAATATGATCGAAACAATCATTTCAACAATTGCGTCGTTTGTCGGCACAAACATTGATGACATTTTCATCAACACGCTTTTCTTTGCGGAGGCAGATACCAGGGAGAAAGAGCGCAGCGTTATCCTCGGCATATATTTCGGCATCGGCGCGCTTGTGGTTGTGAGCATGCTCGGTGCGGCCGGGCTGCAGTTTTTGCCGCAGAGATACATCGGATATCTGGGACTGATTCCCATCGGTTTGGGAATCCGGGAATGGCTCGCCTGGCAGAAGCAAAAAGGCGCAGACGAAGAGGAAGAACCGGACAGACGGGCGGTCGGACTTGTCATCAATGTGATGCTGGTGACGATGGCCAACGGCGCCGATAATGTGGGCGTGTATCTGCCGTTGTTTGCGGGTTTTGCAGGTTGGCAGATGGCGGTGACGGCAGCAGTTTTTGCGGTGATGATCGGACTGTGGTGCGTGCTCGGGAAAAAACTGTCGGACCTCCCTTTTTTGCGGGGCATTTTGATGAAGTATAAGCAGGTGATCGTGCCTGTGGTGTATATCGCGTTGGGCGCGTATATATTGCTGAAAAATTTGTGATGTCATAGTCTGTGACAGGCAATTGATAAGGTTATTGACAAAATAAGGCATTAGCTAAGAATAAAAATGTAAAGAGGTATTAACGATAGCAAACGATTCTCCTCAGTTAAAGTTGATATTAAAAAAGCAAAAGGCGATGGACCCTGAATGTTCATCGCCTTTTGACGTATCCTATTATAGCAGATTGCAGCTGTATAAACAAGTCTGTTTTTGCATCCGCAGTTGTGTTACGCTGTAGAAACAATATTTGCTGCCGGGCCAGAATGGATTGTCAGCGTGCGAAATGTACAGCAATTTAGAGGCTGTATCGCATCCGGGTGCCTGTCAGGAGAGGGGAGTTTCATTTATGGAAAAATTGCAGTCCGAAACTGCGTTGGAACAAAAATATCTGGAGGATACGATTGCGCTCGCAAATGCCCAGATGGAAGCGGCGATACGTGCCAATGAGGAAGCGAAGGAGAAGATCACTGAGGCCAAGCGGGAGCTGAGGGAGAACAATTCTCACGCTTTTGCCAACCTGTATTCTTCAGAAGCTTTTGAGGCGCTGGGAGAGCTGAGTCAGGAGTTAAGTCCTCTTATGATGAGTATGTCGGATTACGAGGCGGTGGAGGAGAAGATCAAGCAGTTGAAACGGCTGATCGAATCCCCCTATTTTGCGCGGATCAACTTCCGGTTTGAGGATGAGGAGGAGTATGAGCCCGTTTATATCGGACGGACTTCTTTAAAAAAGGACAAATTCGGCGGCATGCGGGTTTATGACTGGCGCTCTCCGATTGCCAGCGTTTTTTACCGCTTTATGACGGGAAAGGTCTTTTACGATGCGCCTGCAGGAAGAATTCAGGGCGAGATCAATTTAAAGCGCCAGTATGAGATAAAGAACAGTAAACTGGAATATTTCTTCGATGCAGATCTGGAGATTATGGACGAAATCCTGAGAAAGATGCTGTCTCAGAACACCACACCGAAGATGAAGACTATTGTGGAGACAATTCAAAGGGAGCAGGACATCATCATCCGTGATCTGGAAAATGATCTGATGATGGTGCAGGGTGTTGCGGGAAGCGGCAAGACTTCCATTGCGCTGCATCGGGCGGCCTATTTGATGTATCAGGGGCTTGCGGGCAAGTTAAAGGCAGCCAATATCATGATTGTTTCGCCAAACAGAGTCTTTGAACAGTATATCGCGGACGTGCTGCCGGAGCTGGGCGAAGAGAACGTGGTGACGAAGATCTTTGAGGATTTTGTGAAAAAAGAGCTCCGCTATGAGGGCATACAGTCCAGAAATCGCTTCCTGGAGGCGCTGTATACAGAAAAATATCATCGCGACACCAAAAAGAAGAGCCTGGAATGGAAAATGTCCGACTCCTTTATGAAGCTTGTTGAAAAGCTGATTCTGGAAATTCCGGACAGGTATCTGGAGTTTGAAGACATCTGTTATAAAGGAAACTGTGTGATTTCAAAAGAAGTGTTAAGAGAACGCGTGTTATCCAGAGCAGAAGTGCCGCTGGGAATGAAATTGCGGCAGCTGGAAAGCTTTGTGATTGAAGAATTCCGCATGCCCGGCAGAGTGAAACTGAGTTCGGAAGAGTGGGAGGAACTGCTGACCTTTGTAAGACAGATGACCCGTCTGGATGCCCAGCAGCTTTACCGGGATCTGTTTTCAGATAAGGTGTATTTTGACCATCTTGCCCAGGGGCTTCTGGAAGAAAAAGAGCGGGACGATATTTTTAAATATACGCAGGAAAATCTTTATGGTACCGTGCTTTGGTATGATGACGCTACGGCGGTCACTTATCTGCATCTGAAACTCTTTGGCAGCAGCAAATATGCAAATATCAAGCAGGTGGTGATCGATGAGGCGCAGGATTATTATCCGCTGCAGTATCACATTTTCGGCATGCTGTTTCCAAACGCCAGATTTACGGTGTTGGGCGATGTAAATCAGACGCTGGAAAAGCAGGAGAAGCTGGAATTTTATGATAAAATCCGTCGGATTCTGCACAAAAAGCGGGCGATGCTGATCACCTTGGATAAGAGTTTCCGCTGTACCAGTGAGATTCTGGATTTTGGCCTTCAGTTTATCGACAGAAAGCCCGAAATGCAGTGTTTTAACAGAAATGGAGAGGCGCCGCATGTGATCAGAGCCTGCAGCTGGCAGGAAATGGAAAATGCCATTTTACAGGAGATTGAACAGTGCAAAGCACAGGGATTAAAGTCCATCGGCCTTCTATGCAAAACGGAGAAAAATGCCAGACAGATCTATGACCGCCTCAAAGACAGGACAGAGGTTTCTCTGATTACGCAAAACAGCGATTTTGAATTGCGGGGAGTGTGTCTGATGCCTCTTTATCTGGCAAAGGGGCTGGAATTTGACGGTGTGCTTGTGTGTGATGCCAACAGGCATTTTTATCCAGGCAAAGAGGATAAAAATCTTTTGTATGTAGCATGCACCAGAGCGCTGCATCGGTTGAATCTGTTTTGCATGGGAGAAGAAATTTTATAATAATAGAAAGAACGGGATTTATCCGTGCTTCGGGGAAAGTGCCGGATTTTGACAATATAAAATGGAAAAAGATGCATATTAGAGGAAACTTGTACATATACTCGTACTGGAAAACAATTACAGCCGACAGAAATATCGGCATGCCGCCTCAGATGAAAATGGCAGCGGCAAAACCAGCAAGGAGGACGAGTGATGGCAAGAGGAGTCAGAAAATCCATAGAGGAGAAAATCAGGGAAAAGCGCGAAGTGATCGCCGCCCTGAAAGTGAGAATCCAGAAGGAAAATGAAGAGCTGGAGGAGCTTTTGAAGGAAGAGCGGGAGCGGAATCTGGAAATTTTAAGTTCTTTTCTGGCAGAAGTGAATTTAAGCCCTGAGGAAGCAACGCAGATTCTGAAAAGTAACCTGCAGCAGGAACAGGAAAATGTGGCGTAAATATGCGCTGCATTGTTACATATTTTATCCGTTTGGAAAGAAGCACTTTCGGGCTGCATTGAGCGGTTAACGCATGAAACCCTGGGCACAAAGAGGGAGAGGTACGATGAGAGAATTTTTAAAAGAAGCGGCAGCAGTAAAACCCAGCAGGCGTCAGCTTGACTGGTACGAAATGGAGTCTTATGCGTTCATCCATTTCGGTCCCAACACGTTTACCAATCGGGAATGGGGGGACGGCACGGAAGATGAGTCCATTTTCCATCCGGAAAAGCTGGATTGCGATCAGTGGGTGGAAGCTATCAAGAGCGCGGGCATGAAGGGCATGGTACTGACCGCAAAGCATCATGATGGCTTTTGTCTGTGGCCTTCCCGCTATACGGAGCACAGCGTGAAAAATTCGCCGCTGCAGCGGGATGTGGTAAAAGAAGCTTCAGAGGCCTGCAAAAGAGGCGGTATCAAATTCGGTTTTTATCTGTCTCCCTGGGACAGAAACAGCGCGCTGTATGGAACGGATGCCTATAATGACTATTTCTGCAATCAGCTGACCGAGCTTTTGACCCAGTACGGCGAGATTTTCTATGTGTGGTTTGACAATGCCTGTGGGGAAGGGCCAAACGGAAAGAAACAGCAGTATGATTTTCCCAGATACATCGAGCTGATTCGCAAATATCAGCCCAATGCCGTAATTTTTAATGATTTTGGACCGGATGTGAGATGGTGCGGCAATGAAGCCGGTATTGCCCGGCATGCGGAATGGGCGGTGGTACCGGGGGAGCTGTGTTTTTACAGCGATGTGCAGACCGGACCCGGACCGCTGGCGGCAGAAGGAGATCTTTCTTTTCTGTATAACACCCATGAAAATCTGGGCACGCTGGACAATATTTTGTATTCCAAAGGCCTGACCTTTACCCCTGCGGAAATCAACATGTCCATTCGTCCGGGCTGGTTTTGGCATCCCGAGGAAGAACCCCACAGTCTGGAAAGACTTTTTAACACATGGATGACTTCGGTGGGAGCGAACTGCTGCTTTCATTTAAATCTGCCGCCCAACACGGACGGGCTGATCGATGCCAGGGATGTGGCACGTCTGAAAGAACTGAGGGCGCTTCTGGACCGGGAGTTTGGCAGCAGTATTCCTGCGGAAGTGGAAAAGTTGGACGACTCTTATCCGACCCAGCCCAAATACAGCATCACCTTTGATGTGCCGCGAAATGATTTTAAGTATGTGGTGCTCAGAGAGGACATTTCCCAGGGACAGCGTGTGGAAAGCTTTCAGATCATTGCGGAGGCTTATGACGGCAGCAGGTTCCCTTTTTATCAGGGAACCACCATCGGAAACCGCAAAATCTGCCAGTTGCAGGACCCTTTTACGGGACACAATCCGCTGACCAGAAGTCTGGAATATGGCGCGAAGAAGCTGATCGTGCATATCACATCGGCGCGGGATGAAGTACATATGAAGAGCATTGAGGTGTTTTAAAAGTAACCGGTTGAAATAATATACGCTGTAAAATCATAAAGAGTCGCTGATTTCTTTAATCGGCAGGGCGGTATCGGAAAGCAGCCGCTCTGCCTCTATTATTTTATAGAGGACAACAAATATGGAGAATATTAAAGATTATCGTATAAAGATTGTAACCGGCAAATACCAAAATGCTCCCTTAGAGCAGAAGAGGATGATACAGGAATTATTCGGAGAAAACACAGAAAACAACTATGAAATATATTTTCATTGGTACAATGTGATCCATGAATTAGGTCACGCTATTATGATGTTTAATTCTCTGTCCAGACCACATCCGGTTGAAGAGGAACAGTTGGTAAATAATTTTGCATATGCCTATTGGCAGTATTATGGAGAAAAGAAGAAATTAAAAGAATTTTGCTCTATTGTTGATGAAACAATACAGAAATTTACCATTCCCACGCGCAACAACAAAAGTTATATAGATTATGCGAAAGATAAGTGGGGAAAGGAAGAATTATTTACTTTCAATAATTATGGCTGGTTTCAATTTAGCAGTGTTAGAACAGCAATAACCGGGGCACAAAATTTGGAGCAAGCATTAAACAGAATGTGCTCTTCCCAAGTTTTTCCTAACAAAGCGGAAACAATGCAATATGAAATTTGCGATCAAATGGCGGCTCAAGTAGTCGCAGATGCGGTAAGATCGCTGAAAAAATGGGGGGTACTTCTTCCAGAGAATATTGAGATTGTTTTTTGTGATGATGTGAATTGTCATATGTGTCAGGCAGAGAATATATCTCAGTGATATGGGAGCGCCTTGTTATATCTACTTGATAAATTTGAAATGAAAAAGGATATATGAAATATGGATAGAGCACAAAAAGTAATCTTAACCAGTATGTGCCAGATTTCAAATGGCGATGAGATATTAGTCCTGTATAAAGTTAGCAAAAATTATAGTGGTGTCACTTTCCCAGGGGGACATGTTGAAGAAAACGAAATAATAACAGATGCTGTTGTTCGAGAAGTTTATGAAGAAACTGGTTTACACATAAAGAATCCCGTTATGCGTGGAATATATGATTGGATTAATGAAGATGGAACAAGATATTTCGTTTTTCTATATAGTGCAAATGAATTTTTCGGAGAACTTAAGTCATCTGAAGAAGGGGATGTAAAGTGGATAAAGAAAGATCGTTTTCTTCATGAGAAATTAGCACAAGGAATGGATACAGTTTTTAAAATAATAAACTGTGAATATATTTCTGAATGCTTTTACAACAAATTAACACAAAAAGAGATTATAAAATAATGGGGAAAATTGGCGAAATCAGGGCTATATTTTTGCTCGTCTTGGATATATGGAACGTCAAGGCAGTGGCTTGAGCAAAATAGTTGCGGAGACAAATAACCATAGATTTTTGCCGAATAATCAGCGTCATGAAATATTATCGATCAAATATTCACATTGCTCGGTGTTTCTGCAATTATTATGATGCTTGATTGGAAAATCATAATCGTCTTTGCATTGCTTGTCGTATTAGGGGCAAAGATAGAAGGAAGTGCTAAGAAAAAAGCTATGGACCGGTCGCAGGAAATAGCCACGTATAGTGCAGCGAGAAATGATAAATATATTCAGGAAAAGGAATTTTCGCAAGTAAAATCAAGTAATGCATATTTTAATTTCTTATAATGATTATAGAGCAGTTGAAGCGAGGTAAACAAATAACATGTACGAGTGGTATAAAAATCCTGTACCTGTGGCACTTCGTACAATAATAAAACCGTTTGACTGCTACTTATTGGGAATTGGAGAGAGTGGTATGGCAAAATCTACAGAGGATGTAAAAATTTATTTTGTAACGATTCCTGCACACAAATTTTTGCATATCAAAAATTTTGAGAGCATTGGATATTGGGATTTTTGGCAAAAGCAGAGTCACATTCCAGGGCAGGATTGTGAGACAATTTGTGGTTTGCTCGACAGCATCAAGGGAAAATTGGATGACGAAGGTGGTAAAGCAGCTAACGCTGGAAGCGGTCAGATTATGGCATATATCAATGAACCGACCGGAAGAATCTGCAGTTGGGGAATTCCGCTTGCAGAGTGTTATGGCGTACGTCTTCCTATCGATTATTGTGGAGAAATACCTCCACAAATGCTTATGATTGATGTCCCGGAAGCGGAATACATTGTTTTTGAGCATGGACCGTTTGATTATGAAACACAAAACTGCAAAGTGGAGGAAAAAATCGAAATAGCAATGAAGTCTTTTGATTTTTCAGAAACCGGTTACTGTTTGGATGTTTCGCCTGGCAGAATATTTTATTTTTATCATGATCCGGAACGCTTTTGGAAATACATTAGACCAGTTAAGAAAACAAATTAGGCATAGACGAAATACAGTTCAAGGAGGATGGTACAAGCAAGTTGAAGTTATTGGCTCTTCCGGCGCTGATGGATGTAACTGAGTTGGAAGATATAGCACCGTTTTTGGATCAAAAAAAAGCCGCCGGAGCGTTATCAGAGATGCTCCGGCGGCCAATTTGGTGCGCCCGGCGGGCGCACGTTCTAACGGGTGAAAGTCCCGAATCCGCCCGGCAGTGGGAAGGATATAGCTGAACACCAAGGGCGTTACCGTGAGGTAGGGTC
>JAFUMV010000018.1 GCA_017482485.1 Lachnospiraceae bacterium | reverse complement strand
TTTGCGCTGCCGTTATCACTGCCGCTGATTACCGGAATTGAAAAAGCCATACCTTCAATAACTGTAATGGAAGCAGGTTCACCGGTGCTGGGGATCACATACAAATCCGCTTTCGCATATTCTTCCATCACTCTCGTCTTATTCAAATTGCTGTAGAAGGTCACCTGATCCTCCATACCATGTTCTTTCACATAAGCCGTGATTTTATCATAATATTCCTGATGAAAATGATTGGAGAGCTCACCGGTAATAGTCAGATGCAGCGGGTATTTCTTTCCAAGCTTTTCTACCGCATAGACCATCATCCACAGATTCTTTCTGTCCTGATATTTGCCGATGCAGAACAGATTGATCTTCCCATCTTTAAAATAGGTCTTTTCTTCAGGCGACATCTGCGGTTCCATCAAAAACGGAGCCCAGTAACTGTTTTTATCTTTCTTCTTGCCTTCATAACTGATTCCGACCACATCCACAGGAGTCATACGATACTGCGGTGTCAGCTTCCAGACAATTTTATGCGGCAGATCATCTTTAAACTTATAATCCCAAACCGGGCTTAAGTTATAAAGAATTGTGGGAATTTTATAATGCCTGCAGATCGCTGTCATGCAAATGGAATAAATGGATCTTTCACGAATGATCGCAACATCCGGATGAAAATCTTTAATAATCTGAGCCATCTTTCGAATTGGCGGCCAGCCACATTTCAGCTTCATATCAATTGCATTTGCTTTCTTGCGAAACAGAACATTGATATAAAACCAGTCGATCGCGCGGAACAATGCTCCATATCCCAACACCACCGGTTTCACATAAGTATAGTCTTCAATTTTCCCTGCGAACTGGCTGATAAAACAGATTTCATGACCATTTTCCTTACAGCCCTTCATGATCGTATTCTGATTGGTATGATAACGATGGGACATATATAATACTTTCATCTTTACCTCATTCCTGCCGCCCGCAGCATTTGATCTGCAATTTCTGTAACAGAACATTCTTTTCTGATTTTAACAGCATTTAACGATATTTTTTCTGATAATTTCACATTTGAAGCGACTTTTTTCATCGCATTTGACATAGCTTGGGCATCATCTGTCGGCACCAGAAAACCGTTTACGCCATCCTGAATATATGTTTTGCTTCCGCCAATTGGGCAATCCGTTGCAATCACCGGAATTCCCATGGCGAGTGCTTCTACCATCGAATTTGAAATTCCCTCATAATTGGAGGATAAGATAAACATGCTGCTGTCACGAATCTCTTCTTTCACATTGGAAGAAAATCCATGGAAAATCACTTTATCCAGCAGTCCTTTTTCAACAGCCAGCTGCTTTAACTCCGTTTCCAAACTGCCGCGTCCGTAAATATCCAGTGTATAGTCCGGAAATTCTTTCACAAACTCTTCAAAAGCCTGAATCAGCATCCGATGATTTTTCACAGGTTCCAATCTTCCTGCTGTTGTAATCCGATGCGTTCTTTCTCCGTCATAACGCTGCGGAACAGCATCATCCACGGGATTTCCAATCACACAGGCCTTTTTCTGCAGTTTATCAGAAAAACAGGCCACAGCATCCTGCGTCTGACACACCAGAACATCTGCAAATCCATAAAAAAAATCACGATAGGGTTTATGATCGCAGCTCTGGGGATCAGTACGCTCGGAAACAAGCATTTTGCGTTTCATAAACAAAGTTGAGAGCACAATAAATCCCGTACCAATCGTACTGAAGGAAAAGATATTACAGCCGTTATTTTCCTTGAAATACTTCCGCATAAAAGCAAGACGCTTTAACCGAATCTTTATGCTTCCTCCGGAAGCTGCCCCAGCACTCACGGTTTCGACACGCGAATCCAGTTCGTAAGCCTGCTGATTTCCCGCAAAAGATAAAATTGCGGTAGGAATTTGGCGCTTCACATATTCATTGGCCAACAGTGAAATTACTCTTTCGGTTCCGCCGCCGGCCATGTCCGGAACTACAAATACAATCTTTTCCATCTTTCTTTAAGTCCTTATATAAGAAATATAGACATTCTCTTTATTCACCAAAGACATCTTTTTTATCCTTTTCACACACTTTACCACCTGAAACCTCATAAATAATATCGACATTTCTGATAGTAGTAAGTCTATGGGCAATTATCAGAATCGTTTTTTGTCCTTGCAGATTATCAATTGCTTCCATTACAGCAGACTCAGTCTCATTATCCAACGCCGAAGTTGCCTCATCCAATACAAGCACTTCCGGATTATGATACAATGCTCTTGCAATACCAATACGCTGACGCTGTCCGCCAGAAAGCCTTACGCCCCTATCGCCAACAATGGTATCCAAACCATCCGGTAAACTTTCAATAAATTCTAGCAACTGCGCCTTTTTTACGGCTTCCATCACCGCAGCTTCACTAATTTCTTCTGTCTTTATACCAAACGCTATGTTATTTCGAATCGAATCGTCAGATAAATAAATCACCTGCGGGATATAACCAATTTCTTTCTGCCACACATACTGATGTTTATGAACATTGAGATCATCCGCATATATTTTTCCAATCTGAGGCTGCAGCAAACCAAGTATGATATCTACCATGGTCGTTTTTCCCGCTCCTGAAGGTCCGATAAATGCAACCGTTTTTCCCATAGGTATTTTAAAGCTTACCTGTTC
>JAFUMV010000017.1 GCA_017482485.1 Lachnospiraceae bacterium | reverse complement strand
AGCATTGCAGAGAATCAAGTCCGGCGTGAATTCCGGAGCCATGGACCAAGGAAGATACTTCTGACCGATATCACATACATCCGCTTAAAAAACATTTTTGTCTATCTGTCCGTGATCAAAGATGCCTTTACCATGCAGGTACTGTCATACGAGCTGAGCGAAACTCTGGAAGTTGATTTCGTACTTGAAACAGTCAGAAAACTGCTGCGCAACCATCTGTGTTCCCTGGATGCTGAAACGATCATCCATTCAGATCAGGGATGCCATTATACCAGCGTTGCGTTCAGACAGCTGCTGAAGGATTCCAATCTCCGGCAGTCTATGTCCCGAGGGGGAAACTGCTGGGACAATGCCCCCCAGGAGAACTTCTTTGGTCACATGAAAGATGAACTGCAACCATACATCCAATCCTGGGAAACATTTAAGGATGTTAAAGAGAGAGTCGATGACTGGATGGAGTATTACAACAATGACCGATATCAGACCATCCTTCAATGGATGTCACCTAATGAGTACTATCATTATATAGTAACAAAAGAACTACCAGCAGCACTGACTGGAAAAAGCTTGTAAAAAAATGGGGACGTGTCCTTGACAAGGGGTTCACTTTATAGTGTTCGGTGCTCCTTCATCCATGCCATCATACGCAATGTCACGTCAGACGGAGCTGATCCGTTTAGAGTCCTGCAAGCGCCTCATATAAATCCGGAAACTCTTTTTTCAGTTTTATAATATTTCCTTCTTTATTTAAAAAGCAGTGTTCAGAGCTGGACTCGCACACCACTGTGTCCTCTTTTTTCATCTCATAATTCAGTTTGAGCCGCACGCCATTGAAACTTTCCACCTTGACCTCGATGGTGATCAGGTCTGCAAAGGTGGTGCTGACTTTATATTTGCAGTCGATGCCGGTAACGGGGGAAATGACGCCCATCTCCTCCAGCTTGTCGTAGGGCCAGCCGATTTGTCCGAGAAAGTCGATCCTCGCTTCTTCCATCCAACGAACGTAGTTGGAATGATGCGTGATGCCCATTTTGTCAGTTTCGTAATATTGTACCTTGTGGTGATATAAATTCATATTTCCTCTCTCTTCTGCCGCTTCAGCGGCATTCGTTCCAGCAGTAAAGGCTGCTCATTCCATTCGCTTCACACTTCCGGCAGTTCAAACAGAAACTTCTCAAAATCCTTCACATAATACCGGATATTCGTCCTGCCCTTCTGAATGATCGTGTGTCCTTCTGATTCCAGT
Organism: Lachnospiraceae bacterium; assembly: GCA_017482485.1. Taxonomy (GTDB): domain Bacteria; phylum Bacillota; class Clostridia; order Lachnospirales; family Lachnospiraceae; genus Gallintestinimicrobium. Next base: position 25,595 of record JAFUMV010000017.1, on the reverse strand, counting down.
TTCTCTTTCTGAGCCGCTGTGCCGCCGGGATATTTTTCGTTCAGTTCGCCACCTGCTTTCAGCGTTCTCCAATAGGGCGTCTCGTTCTCAGCGCGCTGGTAACTCGCCCAGGCCGCGATGGAAACGAAAATGCCCGCAGTGATGGGCTCCGTAAAATCCGCACCGCTCATCTTTGCGAAATGCTCCCGAATTTTTCCAACAGTAATGACTTTCCCGTAAGGAACCAGCTTCATCACCCGGTCATAGTCGATGGGCGGTGCGAAATACATTCTGTCGCCGCCGTATTTTTCGATGCTTTTTTCATCCGTGATCGTCTGAAACTTCGGCATGTCCTTGCTGTCATGCAGCATGGCGTTAAAATCCTTTTTATTCTCGTTCGCCATTTTTTCCTCCCGTCCGGAATGCCGCATCAGCGGCCCCTTTTTCTCAGCATAACCGTTTTTTTATGTGTATGCAATGAGACGGTTTGAAAATATTGGATGCCGGGACATATTTTTTTCAGAGAATATATTCGAACAGCTTAAACGCCGTCCATCCCGTATCCTCATAAAACATCCTCTGTGTGTCTCTGTGCTGAAAGCCGAGCTTTGTATAGGCTTTTTCTGCCGGAAGATTTCCCTCCAAAACGTCCAGACGGATTGTTTTGATGTGATTTTGGCGAGCGGTATCGATGACATGCTGCACCATCTGCTTCGCAATCCCTCTTCCTGACAATGTGCGGGAAACGCCCAGCGCATGAATCACCAGAAGCTCCGAATCCGCAGCCTCAACGGACCACCTGGCCGTTTTGTAGCCAGCGTTATATTCATGGTTCACCGCCATGCAGGCTGCGATCTGTCCGTCCATTTCTCCGAGAAACAGCTCGCCTTTTTCTATTGAGTTTTGCAGAAATTCCGGGGCGGGATAAATATCCTTTTCCCAACCGGGCCGGTACTGTGCGTCCCTCATCGCATCAATCAGCTCATAATAGAAATTCCTGACGCTGTTGTACTCTTCACTTTTGGCTGCTCTGATGCACAGGGGCGTGCCTCCGATTTCATATGTGATCATTTTTCATGCACAAGCTTTCCTGTCATATGGTCGATATTAAGAGCTATCATCTGTACCCTTGCCGCCGCTGATTCCATCGTCTCTTCCACTTCATCCTCCGATGGGAAATATTTCAGCGCCAGTCTGCGCAGCTTTTCCTCCCTGATCTTTTCATCGGTCACGAATTCTACACGTCCCATCACAATCACACTGGTCACATACCAGGCCCAGTCTCCTTCCACTTTGTAGCCGGAATTCCATATTGTAAAACACACTTTGTCGCATTTCTTTATGGCATCGATTTTGTGACCCTCTTTTGCACAATGAAAATACAGTTTTCCTTCACTTTCATCAAAATAAAAATTCATGGGAACCGCATACGGATAACCATCGTCTCCGATCACGGACAGCACACCTCTTTTTTCTGTCACGAGGAGCTGTCTGCATTCCTCCTGTGAAACTTCCTGTTTGAATCTTCTCATTTTTCTGAACATTTATTCCTCCTGCTGCCGTCTTTGTGTTTGTCGGTCCTTTTATCATTTCGCATTACAGCTTACTATTTTTCCTCCTTTTTCAGCATCGTGACCGCGATGCAGGCCAGGCCGATTCCCAGCATGACCATTCCGTTTTCACTGTTCAGCTGATCCAAAGCAGATAACGCCGCCACGGCAATGCCCATCGCCAGCGCCACCGCTTTCAGTACAATGTCTGCAATCTCATTGATACTCTTTGTCTTTGATGCAGCTTCCGTTTTTGTCTGCATCAGTTCATCCACGGTTACTCCGAGAATTTCTGCCAGAGCGGGCAGCGAACTGATGTCCGGGCAGGACAGGTCACGCTCCCATTTGGAAACTGCTTTGTCGGTGATTCCCAGCTGATTTGCCAGTTCCAGCTGGGTCATTCCCTTTTCTTTTCTGAGTTCCGCAATCATCTGTCCGAGTGTTTTTTTCTTCATAAATTCATTCCTCCGTTTTATGTGCCGATATCCGGCATTGATTTGATGACTGCATCTTACTATGTTCTTTGAAAATCACTCAACCGACCTGCAGTTTAGTGGGCTCGACCATCAGTTCAGCGGCGGATGAGCGACGGTTTAGCAGCGGGTGGACGACGGTTCAGCCGCGCTCTATCGTTGGCGGACGCCGGTTCAGCGCGAAAATTCGCTATATCATCACCTTTTCAAAATCAATCTCCCGGACCTGCTCCTTTTCAATCCAGTTCAGAATCCGCTCCACTTTCTTTTCCTCTTTGGCTGCACGGGATAATGCAAGAAATGGCTGCCACCAGAAGGGGCGCAGATAGCGATACAAAAGGATTGCGGTTTTCTTTTCCAGCTCGGAAAAAGAATAAGTCCGCTTTATCAAAACAATATTATTCAGAAAAGACTTCAGCGCTTTTTCATTTATTTCTTCGGAATAAAAAACATTCTTTTCATTATCCCAGGGAACGTCCTCATAAAAGTCCGTAAACGCTTCTCTGAAAAGGCAGTTCAATACAGTATCATAGCCGCACAGATTAAAATCCAGCACGCCCACAAATTTCATCTCGTCATCCAAAAGCACATTGGTGGGATTCAAGTCCGCCTGAAACACAGATTTCGGAAGCTTTGGATAAATCTGCTCCAGAGCTCCGCATACTGATTGTCGCAATTTTGAACAATTTCCGGACAGTAATATCCTGCCGCATTATATGCTTCGATGGTATCATGCCAGCATTTTACGCGGGCTGTCGTTGTGAAAGCATTACAGGTAATTTTGATGACCAGCTTTTTGTCCTCCCATTCGGCAATCACTGCCTGCCGAAAGTCGGCTTCCCCACGGCTGGTATCTTTGATTTCGTATTTGACCGGGGGCATCCGGTCATATAGTGAGAAAATCTTTTCTAATTCCATATGGCGTTATCTCCGTGCCCATTCTGATAAGAAACGCAATGCAACGCCGGAATGCAGAACGAGCTTTGCACCGGTTTTTCGCACTAACTGGCCCAACAGCTGGATTTTTTCTTCATCTATCAGGATTCCCTGTTCAATTTCTTTTGGATGGGTTTCGTTCCACTTCTGAGAATTCAGAACACCGTCAATATCCAGAAAAATCACGTTCTCCATCCTGTCATCCCCTTTTGGACATCTTTCGCAAATACTGATTCTTCAGCTCATTTTCCTCTTTCAGCTTCTCATTCTGCACTTTCAGATGCTGCATGTATTCCCTGCACAGCTTCACGCCGCAGCGGACCGCCACATCCTCGTGCCGCTCCATTTCCTCCAGCCACTGCAGCAGCGACTTCTCGCGGATTTCGTTATAAGTATTGTCTTCTCTTGTAAACATTTGCTTTTCCTCATGTTCTCTAAACGTCCACTTTTTCTCTACGCCCAATCGCACTACAATTCTCCGGACGCGCCCGCTGCCGGCGTCACGCGCTCGCACACAAAATTTCCGCCCCGAAACACAATCGGCTTCCCGGCGCTGTCCTCGTGAAATGATACCTCCTCCACGGACCGGCACGTAAAGCCCAGTCGCTCCAGCAACCGGCAGGACGGCACATTTTCAAGCGCTGTGCCCGCCGTGAAAACAGAAACACCCGACTGCTCCCGGAAATATTGCATCAGCGCTGCCGCACTTTCAAAAGCATAACCACATCTGTGATATGCGGAATGAAAGCAATAGCCCAGGTCGTATTCCTCCTCATTTTTATGAAAACAGACATATCCCAACATTTCTGATGTTCCCGTCAGAAAGACCGCAAAAAACAGGTCGCTTTCGGCAAACTTTGCAGTCAGCGTCTCCACGGCCTCATCCTCAACGGGCAGCGGTCCGTCATAGACGGCATACTTTGAGCTGGCAAAATCCAGAAAAATCCGTTTCATCTGAGTCCAGTCTCCGGGTCGGAGGCTTCTAATATAAAGTCTGTCGGTGGTAAGTTCAATCATCTTTTTCTCCCTGCTGCAACAATTCTCTGTACGGCAATTACACCAAAACCTTCTTTGCCACAAATCCAAGCTCATCTTTTTCAATGCGGATCACAAACGGGAAACGGTTATACTGAATGCACATCCAGAAATCCGGCTCCGGAAAAATTTCCTGGGTGTCAGGATTGAAAAAATGTTCTCCGCCGGCCTGCTGCAGTGCCGCTGTCCGCTGTTTCATATCGGGCATTTCATTTCCTTCCAGAATGCTTTTGATGTATTCCGCGCAGAGCTCATCTTCTGCTGCCGGCCGGACGCCGCCGTTTCCCATGCACACCAGCGAAACCACCGACGGCTGCTTCTTCATGATATAGGCTGCGATGGCCTTTGCGTTCACCAGACTTCCGGTGATGATTTCATTCGCGCCCTTCGCATTTACAATTCCCTGCGTTCCGGCGCTGGTGGTGTGCAGAATGGTCTTGCCTGCCACTGCTTTTGCAGAAACAGAGGAGGGCGAATTTCCGAAGTCAAAGCCTTCGCACTTTTTGCCGCCCCGCTCGCCTACAAGCAGGCTGTCCGGAATGATGTCGTGCAGCCGAAAGGCTTCCTCAATGGTGCCGATGGGGCGGATTTCCTTCACGCCCATGTCATGCAGATAACACTCCAGCGAAAATGCCCGGAACACATCAATGATGACTGTCAGTCCTTCTGCTTTCTTTGCTCCCTCGATCAGGTGCAGTATGTTGATTTTATTTTCAAATTTCATGTTTTTCTCCATCACAAAATTGGTCAGCATCACACCGTTTCTCATAACCTGCTGCTCCCTGATCACGGTGTTTCATTTCTCTCTTTTCTTTTGATGCCCTCATCCCTGCAGCGCATACATCAGCTTGGGCAGCAGCTGTTTCTTTCTGGAAATCATCTTATCCAGCACGCAGCTGTGGTCCGTAACAGGCACGTTGTAGGCTTCACTGGCCAGCCGCTCCGCGCCTTTACCGTAGCACAAAAGCTCCGTGGTCTCGTCCAGAATGTCCGTCAGCATGAAAAAGATCATGCCGTCGCTGTGACTTCTGCTCTCTTTTTCCAGATAAGGCATCAGACACTTTTTCACGCTCTGCAGCGCTTCTTTAGACATGAAGCTAACCTGACCGATGCTGAAAGTCACATCCTCAACCACAAATTTTTTATAATCCTGATACAGAATCTCTTCCGGGCTCTTGTCCGAAAAATTACTTCCGGCCAGAAACATCTGCTCCGCGAAAGCATTGATATCCAGTTCCGCGATCCCTGCCAGCGCCTTTGCAGCTTCTGCGTCCTTTGCCGTGCAGGTGGGGGAACGGAATAAAAGAGTGTCCGAAACGATTGCCGCGCACAGACAGCCCGCGATATGTTTCGGGATGTCCAGCCCGGTTTCCTCATAAATCTGATGCAGGATCGTGGCGGTGCAGCCCACGGGCTGATTCCGAAACAGCACCGGATGAAAAGTTTCCAGAGATCCGATGCGGTGATGATCGATGATCTCTAAAATCTCCGCTTCATCAATATTGTCAACAGCCTGTGACTTTTCGTTGTGATCCACCAAAATCACAGGCTTCTTTCTGGCATTCAGCAGGTTTCCTCTGGAAACAGTGCCCAGATATTTGCCCTTCGCATTGACCACCGGGAATTCGCGGAAGCGTTTTTTCATCATGATCTCTTTTGCGTATTCGATATAGTCATCTTTTCGGAAGGTGATCAGCTCCTCGCTCTTCATGAAAAAACTGATCGGAATGCTCTGATAAATCAGCCTTCCCACAGAAAATGTATCATAGGGAGTGGAGATGATCACGATATTTTTCTCCCGAGCAAGCTTCTGAATGGAACCGGATATTTTCGTGCCCATGCAGACGATCATACAGCTCACATGGATGTCGATGGCGCACAACTGCATGTCGGTGCGATTTCCCACAATCACCAGATCGCCCTCATCCAAAAGATGCTCCATGATGTCGGTCTGGGAAGCGCCGCTCCAGACCTTTCCTTTTTCAAAACGCGCGTCAGCATCGCCCACAACAATCTGCCCATCCAGCGTTTCCGCAATGCTCTGATAGGTGGGCCGTGCCTGAGCGAGGATGGTATTGTCAGAGGCGTCCATATAGGATTTGGCGATATCGCCGTGGGTGATCAGCCCTTTTAAAATTCCGTCTTCACTCACGATGGGCAGCGTGCCCGTGCCGTATTGGCGCATCAGGCTCCAGGCTCGCTTTAGGGACATGCTCTGATTGGCGCCGGGCGTTTCACGGATGTCCATATCCTTCACCTGGGCTCTCACGTCCGGCAGATAGTCCGGAGCCGGCACATGAAAATAATTCAGGACAAACTCTGTCTCCTCATTGAGCGCGCCCGCCCGCTTGGGGATAAATTTCCCCCGGCTCGTCCGGTTTTTAATATCCGCGTATGCAATGGCGGAACAGATGGAATCCGTGTCCGGATTTTTGTGACCGATTATGTAGGTTTTGGTTTCTTTTTTCATGACGGACTCCTTTCACCTGAAGGTTTCTTCCTGTTCAAAAATCCACGCATCCAGTTCCGGGCAGCCATTCCAGTCCGCATCTGTCGTTCCGTATTTCACCGTATGAAAAACAGAATCAGCCGAAACGAACAAATTGTGCGCCACATTCGCAGGAACCAGGCAGCTGTCATCTGCATTGAGCCGAATCACCTTCGGCTCCCGGGGTTTTTCCCACAGAACCAGTAGCACCCAGCCTTTTTCTATGACGTAAAATTCTTTTTTCTGAAAATGCACATGACTCTTCTGCCATCCGGCTTCGCCGCCGTTGACAGTCAGGATATAGGAGCTTCCGGTCTTTGCTGCAAGGCGAAACCGCTTCTCCCCGTTGTCCATTTCGTGGTGAATGGCCTGAATTCCCAATCTGTCAGCTTCTTCAATGGTTATTTGTTTCATGGTGTGTCCTCATCTTAATCAAACGTTGGTCTGTGCCGATCACTCTGTCATTATAAGCGGCCCCGTGGGTACTGCGCAACAACAACAACTCTCCAGTGCCCGATCGGGCAAAATTTAATTTCTCCACATATTCAAACAGCTCCATCGGCCTTTCCACCTGCAAAAACTCCGGTTTTCTCTTCGACGGCTGCAGTGTTCCTTCCTTTAAATACCACGCCGCCTGCACCGCATTCATCCCCAGCCTTCTGGCTGTTTCCAGTTCGTAACTGCCTCCGTCACCCACATATACACACTCTTCAGGTTTTACGGACAGAAAATCCACACATCTGCAAAAGATTTCCTCATCCGGCTTCTGAATCCCCTGTTCGTAGGAAAGATAAACTGCATCAAAATAAGGCATCAGTCTGCTGTGCCGGATCACATCGGCCTCTTCCGAATAACAGTTGCTGATCAGCCCCACAGCCAGCCCGCGCTTTTTCAGTTCGGAAAGCATCGGAATGATTTCCGGATGCAGATTCTGAAAACATTCTTCCTTTACCGCAATCCGCTTTTCCACGATCCTCTTCACCAGCTGCTCAGAGTAACATTCATTTTTCCGCAGAATCATTTCCACAACTTCTTCCACTGAAAGCTTTCCGATCGTCCGGTCGTCTTCCGTGGGCCGCCAGAGCGCCTGAAAATTTTCCTCCGGTATGCCTACATCCGCCGCCATCTGCGCGCCGAAATACAGCGGACACTGATAATGGGTGATCAGAGTTTCAAACATGTCAAAAATAACCGCTTTTATTTTCATTCGGTCACCACTCGTCTGTAAATAATATAAGAAATAATTACATTCAAAATATCCGCAATCAGCTGTGTCCATACAATTCCGCTCATCCCAAACAGCAAGTTCATCAGGAATAAAATCGGAATATTCAGGCAGATCTGTCTGATAACCGCCAGATAAAAAGAAATCTTGCCCCGGTCGATCGCCTGCATGAAATGCACCATATGAAAACTCAAAAACATAAACGGTGTAGCGAAGCATCGCGCCTGCAAAAATTCCGTTCCGTATTTTACCGTATCCGCATCGGAAATGAAGGCCTGCATAATGCAGGAAGCAAAGACACGATATAAAATCACGCAAATAACGGAAACGACAAGTCCCGCAAAACGTGCAGCAGAGAAAAATTCCTTCATTCTTTTATGATTTTTAGACGCATAATTGTACGCAACCAGCGGCGTCATTCCAAGGCAGATGCCGATGCCGATATTCAGCGGAAGCCGCTCAACCTTCAGCACAATTCCAATTGCTGCGAGCTGGATATCCCCATGTCCTGCCGCAAGCCGATTGATCACGATATTCGTTAAGTCAAAAAGCAGCAGACTCATTGCCGCCGGAATGCCTACGGAGAAAAGAGAACGCATGGACTCCGGACGGATTTTTTCAATGCTGCGCGGCAAAGAAAGGACTGTTTTTCCTTTCAGCTTTTGATAGACAAAAACAAAGTACACAAACGAAATCACATTGGACAGCATGGTTGCAAATGCAGCGCCCATGACCTGATAACCGTCCGGGAAAATCAAAAACATAAAAATCGGATCAAGAATGACATTCAGCACCCCACCCATTCCCAGACCGAATCCGGCCTCTTTCGAATAGCCGATATTCCGCACCATTGAACTCATCGTATTGGCAAGCACTGTCGGCAGACCGCCGATTACGACTACGAACAGCAGATACTGCCTGGCAAAGCCTATTGTATTGTCACTCGCTCCAAGCAGACGAAGCAGCGGATTCATAAAAACAAGACATAATGCTGAAAAAACCAAGGAGGCTCCTGCTGCCATGACAAGACTCAGGGAAGCAACCTTTGCTGCCTCTTCCTCGTCTCTGCCTCCAAGCAATCTGACAACCAGACTTCCGCCGCCGACTCCAAACAGATTTGCCAGCGCCGATGCCATCAGGAAAATAGTCAGCACCAACGATGATGCCGCAACCATATACGGGTTATTGGTCTGTCCGATAAACCAGGTGTCTGCAATATTATAAATCAGCGTAATCAACTGACTCACGATGGTTGGAATCGCCATCTTGGCCAGTGCGGAAGGCACCGGTCTCGTTTCAAAAATTTCTATTGTTTCCGCTTTTTCTTTTGTAGTTTTCATTTCATTACCACTTTCTCTTACACGTTATACTGCATAAAGTTTCCCTTCTATTTAAAACCGAAATCCGTATAGAATCTTCTTTCCGGGCAGATCACCGCTTCACAAACTGCGCTTCTCCGTCAATGACTTCCAGTTCTTTCATCTCCACACGCTGTATCTTAATGCGCCTTAAAGATTGCATGAAGGATATCAGGTACTTAATTCTGTTGCCGGGCCCCTGAAGCTCCGCCATCACATCGCCGTTTTCCAGATTTTTACAATAGCCGGTCAGTTCCAGTCTCTTTGCCAGTTCACACACTTCCAGCCGAAATCCCACTTTCTGGACCCGCCCTGAAAAAAGAACGCTGTACCGGAAAACGGCAGCCGCCTCAAAAGGGGGCAGCTTTGCACTCTGCACCTGGTTGATGACATAGTTATCTCTGAGTTTAATAAAAGTTGATTTTATACGCAATGTATGCACCTCTTAATTAGGGAACTTTTTTCATTGATATTATCAAAAATGTTCCCTATTAATTTTTCAATAAGATCCTTTCAATCATTTTAACACTTTTCTCCACAGTCTGCATTCCATTCACCCGAATCACCGGAATTTTGACGGAATTCAGCCATTTCGTCACATCCTTTTCCGAACGCTGTCCGATCATATCAAAAAATTGTTCTTCCCTTTCATACAGATCGCCTCCGGGGAGCATCCGATCCCCGAACTTCTGCCGTGACCTTTCCCGAACCCGCAGCATTCGAATTCCCTTCGGCGCGCTGACCAGCACCGCGCAGGTGAGCAGGGAAACCTGATCTCTTTCAGAAACGCTTCCATCGCTCCATTCATATATTACACAGCCCTCTTTCAATCATAAGCATTATTCGCAGAAAAAACAATTATTCCGAATAATACCACTAGGGCGGATATCCGGCGCATATAAGAAAGACAGACAATGGTTCATACCGGACGATGCGCAGAAGCCGACGGATAAACGCGGACACCGAAGCGCGGTTTCCCTAACAGTTTCACCAATACGCAGGCCCTTGCCCATCGGTGTTTCGGATTATCGGGATGCCTGTCTGAACTATTACTATGTGGACAAAACAATGCTCATCAAAGAGTTTTTAGATGAGCGGCCCAAGGTATCTTTGTTCACTCGTCCACGCCGGTTTGGCAAGACGCTGAATATGGATATGCTCCGCAGGAAGCGGCAAATGAAGTAGGCTATCAAATGTCCCTGCGGACACTGACGTTGCTTCTCCATAAGCACCATGATACCGCTAGCATTTTGGCTGTCCACCGGCAGCAACGATATCATCAGCGAGGTACTGGCCTCTGCCACACCGGATATCATGGAACGACTGGAGCTGCTGATGAAGGGAGAGTCCTTTGTTACTCACATTGATACCGGCGTTATTTATCCGCAGATTCAGAATGACCCTTCCTCCGTTTACAGCTTCCTGCTTGTGTCAGGTTACTTAAAGGCTGTAAGCAGTGCCCCGCCTTATGGCGAGGATTATATGTGTGAAGTTGCTCTGCCGAACAAAGAGATTTCTTTCGTTTACAGCAAAGAAATTCTTTCTCAGCTTGAGTCTGTTATTCCGCGCGGTATCGCAATTGAAATTCAGGAAGCTCTCTATAAAATGGATGCCGAAGATTTACAAAGAGGGTTGGAAAAATACCTGATGCAGACCATCAGCTTCTACGATTCCGCTAATGAGACATTCTACCATGGCATGGTTTTGGGTTTATGCGCCGTGGTGAACAATAGTTACCGCATCACCTCCAATCGCGAGTCCGGAAATGGGCGGTATGACATTCAAATGCTCCCGCTGGACAAACGTTTGCCGGGTATTTTAATTGAGCTGAAAGCAGCAAAAGACTGCTCAGAGAAGCAACTTGATGAACTTGCCAAAGCTGCACTTCGGCAAATCAATGACCGTTCATATAGTGTCGAATTACAGGCATCAGGGTTTCGGTCAATCTTGAAATATGGTATGGCGTTCTCCGGCAAGAGAGCTCGTATTGCCGCCGAAAGGCAAAATATTGAATAAAACATTATCATTCAGGAGTCTGGCTCTGATTCAGGCCAGGCTCCTGTCGTATTTGCCGCCGGGATTGTTTCATTGTTTATTCTATTTAGGAAACTTATTTTACCTTGTAAACAGTATTATTTGTATTTCCTTCTGCTTCTATATAACCGGTTCCTACCAGCATATTCAAATATCTTCTTACTGTCGCAGCAGATCTCCCAGTAATTCTTTCTGCTTCTTTTGGTGTAATTTCTCCTTTTTCTTCCATATATTTAATAATTTTCTCGGCTTTTTCAAAATCGCTTTTTTTCAAAACTTCGCTCAAAACTTCGCTCAAACTTCGCTCATTATTTTCATAAACTTTTTTCACTCTGGTACTATCTAAATCCTTCCCAAACCCTTCATGTATAAATAATCTGGTAATAAAATAGCTTCTACTATCATCCGTTTCAAATTCCGGCTTCGGTGAGCCGTTGGATTCCAACGCATCCAATATCTTCTTAAAACCGGTATTTCTGCCCTCAGTCAGATGCAATTCCTTTAGGAAATCACCAATCCGACGATTCCTATAGCGACGATTGGAGACACGATAACTTTTTAACCCTTCCATTGTCACGGAGCGATCCGGTCCCGGAAAACTTACAATTTCAATTCGATCATTCTCCACGCGCACTTCAATCGGCTCACGTTCATCGTAGGCACGATGATAAACGGCATTAGACAAGGCTTCCTCTACTGCTGCATATGGATAATTAAAGAAACGGTCCGCCTCTGCTCTATCAGGATGCTTTACAACCTTTTCTGTGATAACCGTATTTCGGATATATTTCAGAGCATCCCGCAGTTGCTGCTGAATCGGTCCCTTAAATGTCTTTTCAATAATATCATTGCCGCCCAAACCGTCCGGGAACTGCACTACATCTCTCTGGGTATACGGAAAGAACTTATCCGGTTCCATACTGAAAAACATCAATCCCACATTCTTTGGCTTGGTATATTCCGGCAAATCGCTGATAATATTCATGTCACGGCATACTTCCGTAAAATCCCCGTTTTTAGCTTTCTCATACAGGGAACTTTTAACTTCCTTTAAATAATTCTGAATCAGAGTAATATTCAAATCAGACATCTCCGCTTGATGATTGATACGATCATCAAAAGGAACTCTGTTTGCCAACTGAAATAAGTCCTTTTCTTCATCATCCGATGGTTCTACGGTATTTGAAGCCTTACGAATATAATGAATGCGCTCTTTATTATCTTTTGCCATCGTCTTCGGCGAAGAATACGGACGCGATTCTCCACCAGGGCACCAAAGCACAATAAAATGCTTCCCCTGATATGTCTCTATGCCAACGATCGGCGTATACGCAGGTCTGATCAGCTTACACTTTGCAAAAATATCTTTCTGGTAGGCATCAAGCTTCTCAAGCGGCACGCCTTTCAGGGGACACACAGGACGTCCGTTTTCTTCCTTCACACCTATCACAATATATCCCCCACCCCAGTTATCAAGGTCATTAGCAAATGCACAAACTGTCTTCAGAGAAGCAGCCGAATCCCATGTCTCCTTAAATTCAATTCTCGCCCACTCAACTACATCGCCGGAAAATAAAGTTTTTATGTTTGTTGGAATTGCCATGATTTCATCTACCTTTCTGTATATAACACCTGTTTTTGTGTCTTCTTTCTTATATCCTGCACTGTTGATACAAAATATAAACTATATCAGTCTGTTTCTTGTTACTTGAAAATATAATAAACATAAATCACAGCGGATCCACCATCATAGAAAATACTTTTTACCCATTGGTAAACCCCCGCTGCACAATTCGCTCGTCAATTCTTCGCACTACACTGTGGGTGTAAGGAGCAAAATATTTCAGCCAAAATCCGCGACCGGTCGGATTGAAGCTTTCAAAATTCACGCCAAGTCTGGTATAACCTTCTCTTTTCAGCGCAGATATGGCAAAATTCAGTAAATTTTGATATACGCCCTTCCCCCTGTGTTCCGGCAGGCAGTATGCTCCCCGGATATGGAGATAGGAATTTCCGGTTGCTGCAAACGTTTCTCCGGATGCTGAAATTTTTAAAAATGCACACAATTCCCCGTTCTGCTTTGCCACAAAGTAACGTCCATCCTCCTGCACAGAAGACACCATTAACTCCTCCTGCGTTTCTGGCGTGCGATTCATAAAGAAAGGACTTTCGCGGTAATGGCTATACAACGCCAAGTGAAGCGGATAGACCAAATGACATTCTGCTTTCGGCAATTCGACAAAATCATAGTCAGCACAAAGTTCACAGTCGATCAATTCCATCGGACGAATCGCATCTATACAGCGCAACCCGAAGCCATAATAAAAAAACTGCCGCTGAAGTTCTTCATCATGAGCATATAAACAGACCGCATGGGAAACGGCTCCGGTCTTTATCCACTTTGCAGCTGCAGCCTGATACATGGCGGCATAGATTTTCGAACGATTTTTAGAAATGGCTGCATTTGCGCCCATCGGCGAAAAAATCCCTCTCACATCAGTGGCACGAAACGCATTGTCAAAGGGTTCATTACAGCACAGGAATCCTATCATCTTTCCATTTTCAAATGCAGCAACACCCAGCCCATTCTCCGCAAAACCGTTTAAGTCAGGAACTTCGCACAGTTGTGGCAGTTCTTTTACAACTTGTCGCTCATCACGGTAGTTTGCAAGAGCAAGGGCCGCAGCTTCCTTGATATGCCTTTTTTCAAAGGTTAAAATGTTCATCAATATCACTCCTATTATCTTTCACTTTTCCGGTATCAATCAATTATTTTCCCTATACAAAACAGTGAGAATTTCAAACAGATTTCTATACTCAATACAGCAATGCTCTGCCATTCCTTTTGCCATATCATCCGTCAGGATCAGCTTGCGCAGCAGTGGATTTTTCATCGTTTTCCCAAGCCAGAATCTGCTGATCATGAACAGCCCATCTTCTGTCTGTTTGAAAATATGCGCCATCTCGGTATGCCAGATCAATCCGCCAAAAGCGCCTACATGCCCGCATACAATCAGGGGAATATTATTCTCCTGCATGACAGATTTTGAAAAACCAAATTCTTCCGGCGTAACAAAATCTATTCTTAACGGCATTCTAGTCCCGCCGATTTTTTCAACCGGATATTGTGTGTTATTCTGAAAATCCGGTCGGGTTTTGCATTCAAAATATCGGGCCTGTTTTCTGGAATAGCTGTTGGAAAAATGTGCCCCTGGGAACCATACCTGATATCTTTCGTTCTTTTGGGGATGCCACCAAAACCACCACTCTATCATTTCAGGAGTGATGTCGGGCATGGGGCAATACATGGAAACCAGATAGCTGCCGTCTTTCATCTTTTTATAACCGGCTTCTTTTTGTATATTATCAAACTTAAGAATATCGTCTTTTTCCTCAAAAGCTGTCAGCGTGATCTCGTTTTTACGCAAAGCTGCCTTTATATCATCCGGGATCTCAGGCAATTTCTTTTTCATCAATTCTTCCATACTCATAAGGGCTTCTCCAATTTACTTTTTCATTGGGATTTGCTGCAAAGTTTTCTTTCATTCTGTCCCCACCTGCAAACGCTTTATCGGATGCCTGATAACCGTTTTCCATTTCTCCGGAGCAACTTTTCTCGCATCGGACATATAGATTTCATGGTGCAGTCTGCTTTCACCCATATCATTAACATATCCATTTTGTTTTAAATAGTCATCCATGATTGCTACTGTTGCCGGTTCCTCATCAAAGGAACCATAATGCATGATCTGCACACAAAGTCCCTCTTCAATCGTCAAAAATTCTGCGCTTGAACAATCGAGTTTTTTCTTTTTGGCCGCAGTTTTTACCGCCCAGTCAAAATCCTCCCTGGAAACAAACTCCGGCAAACGGATAACAGAAATCCAGTGAAAAGCAGATTTATCAGAATAATCCACGCCGTCGACACCATCCTGCCACCAGAAGCCCTCAAGCGGCGGTACGACATATTCAAAAAAGCCTTCAATTTTATAATCCGTCTTATAGCTCATTTTCAACGTATACGCTACTGCGTACAAAATGCTGATCGCCTGCTGATATGCTCCGCCTTCCTCGTTCGGGTCGCCTTTTCCTCTAACGGCGATATAGTTTGCCTTTGGAACGTTTACAATCTCCGGTTTATTCTTCGGCATGTAATATTCTTTATATTCTTTTTTAAAATCAAACGCCATAACCGCCTCCGTAATTGGACCTTATAACTCGCAAATCAATTTCACTTTTAAAGGTCGCTTCGTTAAAAATTCCGCATTTTCATCCATTGTTGTTCTTGGGTGCTGATATACGTCACTTTCCACAACAACAGGTTCATCGATGACATACAGGTACCCCTTTTCCGTTCCATTATGAAAAATCACGCCATTATCATCATATCCCAGGCAGCTTGGTTTGTGAGAAAATGCCTCTGCAAGCTCCTTCCACTGCGTAATAGTGCTGTTTGTTCTTAACTCGGAAAAGATCATATTGGAGCCATGATACCAGACTCCATCCGGCTGGATTACTATTTTCATGTATTTGTCCCCTCGTAGATACAAATTTCTTCAATTTTTCCGTGATCGAGCTTATACACTTCCCCATAAAATTCAACTGTTTCACCCGAGCAGACGATGAGACTGTCATCACACAATCCATAAATTTTGAATTTCTCAGATAAATCAATCAATTCATTTGAAACTTCGTTTCTGACAAAATGAGGTTCTACAGAAATATCTACGCATCCAAGACCATCATATATTTCCTGTTTGCAATGTTTTCCCGACAAAGTGCATATAGATGTTTTCGCCAAATTAATAGAGCCGGCACTCATGCCTATAATCACCCCATCATGCTGCTTAATCACGGTATTTAAACCATATTTTTGCAAATAACGAAACTGCGTAGGCGTGTCGCCGCCGGACAACCAAACAACATCTGCTTCCGCAACCATTTTTTGAATCTCATCCACTCCTATTCTATCATCAATGACATATGATTCTTCAAAATGAATGCCGGCTTCCTCAAACAAATTCAGAAAGAAACGGTAATAATAATCTGTCTTTTCATGTATTTTTTCAAACTCAGATGCAACAAACGCAAACTTATTCCTTTTATAAATCTTCTGCCGAAAAACTTCCGCAGTTTTCTCATTAAAACCATTATGGAACATGCTTGTTAATATATATGTACTCATTTCGTTCCTCCGCAAATATCCAGAAAGTCTTCATCTACATATTCACCTTTTTCACTTTTGCATATACTATAGCAGACACAAAACTGTATCTGCATGAGCTGCAAAGTGGGGTTTCTGCCGTCTTGTCAGGGTCTTCTTTTGTGCTATAATAATTGTAGAGGATAGCGGCGTGACCAGCTATCGTGGTGATGAAGCAATTGACTGTGTCGGTATGCAGCCGATTGTGGAGCCAACCCTTGGGTTATGCGATAACCTCAAACCGAATAGGTTCTTCGGAGCTGAAAGAAAACGCTTTTCAAGGATCTTGCACCTGCAGGATCCTTTATTATTTCACATTTAAAGGCTGATTATCTTATTTCAAGCCGTATTAATATCGATAAGCTTACTCTTGGATCCGTAGCGTTGTAAGACGGCAACAAAGTTTATCGACTATGCATTTCTTCAAGATTATCTTGGTATAAATTGTGCATTTCTTCAATATTTTATTTGTTACTTTTTTACATAATTTCAATTTTTATAGGAAGGGAGCCTACGATGGGTAAATTGATATATCTTCTTAACCTATGGTCATTTTCTCCGCCCCCAAGGTTTCCCTACTCAATAACAAGCTTATATAAACCTTTCCGTCTTTTTCATATTCTCTGTTATAAACGTGTTTTTCCTATGATGCTCCGCAAATTCTGAATTTCCTCGATATCCATAGCCATAAACTCCAGATAACATACCCTGGAAGCAACGGTGTACAAGGGGCTACAAGCGGTATAAAGAAACAAGTGGTTTGATAGGGTGGAAAATCATATTTTCCACTCTATCTTTACATAGTCGCTGGTTGCGCTGATAGAAGAAATCAGCCCATCAGCGGCTTTCCGTTTATCCTCAAAACTGATATGCTCCCAATCGTCCAGATACCCGGACAGCAATTCAATCTGCTGGGAGGACAGCGTTTCAACGGACAGATCTGCAATCGCTTTTGACAGCCTCTTGCGGCGGTCATCTAATTCTTCAATTTTCTTGTTGGCGTATGCAAGCAATGTGGCGTTGGCCCCGGTCAGCGTATCCAGCAGTTTTTCAATCTCTGCTTCAACCTGTGCAAGCTCCACCTGATAGGCGGTAATTTTCGGATTGGCTTTTTCTTCGCCGCCCCGCAGGAGCTTGAAGTCCCGGAATTTTTCTCCCATAGCTGTGAAAATGAATTGCTCAAACTCGCCCTTGCGGAGAGTACCACAGCCAGGACAACCTTTGTGATCGGCACGCTTGTTACAACGAAGGTATTCATAGCCGGAAGGATTGCGGGTCACTTTCAAGGCATAACCGCATTTCCCGCATTTGACCTTTCCCGCCAGCCAGGTATTCCGGGCCTTGCGTCCGTTCTGGAAGGTAGTGTTTGTCATCAGCTTTTTGCGGCATCTCAACCAAATATCCGATGGTACAAATCCCTTATGTGGTGCAATCACGAGTATCTGGTCTTTCAGGCTCCTGTCCTTGTCCTCCTTCACATCCCGGCCCTGATAGAGATAACAGCCATTTGTCCCGGCAAAGTCGGCGGCGTCATTTACTACCACCGCACCTTGACTTTTGAAGAACTCGTACATTTCCAAATCGGCCTGTGCATACACCGGATTTCGGAGTAGCTGTGATAGGAAAGAACGGGTCAATGACTTTCCGTAAAACTTTATGTTCTGTTCCTCAAAATACCGGGTAATGTCTCCGAAGGAGGTTTCCGGCTCGGCGTACATTTCAAACATCAACAGCACATGATTAGCAACTATGGGGTCAGCTACCATCATTTTAGTGCGGATACCTTCAACCACCGTAGGCTCTAACTCAAAACCACATGGAGCTTGGCCGCTCATGTGAAAGCCTTTCAGACACCGGGAATAGTAAGCGTCTGTGACACGCTTCTGGATTGTCTCTCGTTCAAGCTGGGCGAACACGATACAGATATTCAGCATGGCCCGGCCCATCGGGGTCGAGGTATCAAACTTCTCCGTGGAAGAAACAAACTCTACATCGTATTCCTGAAACAGCTCCATCATATTTGCAAAGTCCAGAATGGAGCGGCTTATTCTGTCCAGCTTATAGACAACTACCCGGCGCACCTTTCCTTTCCTGATCTCGCCAAGGAGTTTTTGGAACTCGGGCCTGTCGGTGTTCTTTCCCGAATAGCCCTTGTCCTTGAAAATCCGGCAACTGCCTCCCTTTAACTCATACTTGCAGAAGTCAATCTGACTTTCAATGCTGATACTGTCCTTGCGGTCTACCGATTGTCTTGCATAAATTACATCTTCTCTGATATTCATGTTGGGCTCCTTTCCTGTGGAATGGAGCTACCAACCTACAAGTATATTATACCATTGATAGCCCCGAGGGGCAATGTTGTCGATGGTCAGGCCGGATTGTCCACGGCCTTGCGGTATTTGCTGAACACCTCATACAGACAGCGTTCAATCTCTTTTTTACGCTTCTCCTTTTCCTTCGGGGAAAGTACCGGCGTAAGGCTTTCCAGCACGATGGTCTTTCCCTGAAAAGGTACGGATTTAGTTTCTCTGTGATAAGTAACGGATTGTACCATTAAAGCCTCCTTTTCAAAATGGGGTTTATAGCCAGCAGATTTCCCGCATTGTCTCGATGGGGAAAGACTAAAGGACGGCACCCAAAATAACGGTGCCGCCCTTTAGTCTTTCTCCATGCTTCGGGCCAACTTGGCCCGAGGTCAGTATCGGCTGTTTTCGTAATAGTCAGCCGCCTCTTTGACGGCGCAGAAGTCAAATACCTCATACAGCTCGGTAACGACCTTTTGAATATCCTTCGACTTGAAGCCGCAGTTTTCCATAGCCTTGATAACATAGCCACGGCAAGCGTTATTGCTCCAAGGCTCGGTCAGCATAGCCTGTAATTCCAGAAAAGACTTGTCCATAAAACACTTCCTCTCATAGAAAATTGGGGAGCCGCACCGTATCAGTTGAGCTATCATAAGACAGAGCAGACGGGGGCTCCCCATGTTTATTTTCTTCTTCCAGATGGCCCGGACGGGTGTAGGCTTGTCCACCCCATAGTATTTCAACTCTCCCCATTCTGATGGCAAGGCGTCCTCATTGCCTGCGACGGCTCACGGCTTGCAAGGCCGCTTCAACGCTCGGACTGTGACTGAACGCAAGTGTCAGGGCTATGTGCGTTATCCGGCAGACCAGCCACGGCCCGCCTGCGGCATGGGCCTGATCGCTCTCTCCATTCTCTGACAATGGAGGTCATGGCGGGCCTGTCACTCGGCACATCTACCCATCGTATCCGGGTATCTTTTTATTCAGTTTTGAAATGCAATGAAGGCTTGTTGCCTTTCATAAGCCATTTCATTTTCAGGGCTTTTTCGGTACACCTTAGAGAACATTTTTCAAATATTTTTCCATGTTCCGAAGGCCCCGCTCGATTGCCAGACGCACCACCTTTTCATTCACGCCTTCGGCTCTGGCAATGTCCGATTTGCTCATGCCAAGGATGAAGTGAGCATAAATGCGCTTCGCCTGTTTGTCGGGCAGGCTGGCGATAGCGGCGTGGAGCTCCTGCATGGTCACTTTACGCTCGTAGATCTCATGGGGAGACAGCGCAACGAAAACAGCTTCGTGCTCAATGCCATCATCCCGGTCAAGGGAGTAATAGGCTCTGTGGCGATATGTCCGCAGACGGTAGGCCGCCTCCTTGCGGTCAAACTCTGCCATGGCCGCAGCCACTTCGTCAGGAACTTCAATCAGGCAATCAGATGTATAGAACGGGTAAATATCCCGCAGATTGATAATAGTCATGTTTACCTCCGTTTCGGTGTTGGGTGAATGAGTGACCGAAACGGAAGTTGGCGGGGAGCGGCACCGGGGCTGGACTTCGGGCCAAGTTGGCCCGAGGCTCCATATAGACGCAAAAACGCCCGGGCGGCATGAAGCCGCTCGGACGCATGAAATTACATTATCTACATTGTACTGATATATTGTACCTTCATAGCCAGACTGTCCCGGTGGGGGAGCTACGCTTTTTTTAGCTGGTGAAGGTCATGGGAATTGTGAAAAAGTAAAGCAAACACGGCGATACCTCCAAGGCGCCGCCGTATCCTTTCAAGTCATCATTGGTTTGTGTAAACACAAAGAAACGGCGGCTTTGAAATCAAGCCACCGTTCCATAGGCGTGTTAAATCATCTGCTGTACGACGGCTTTTTTCTTTTGCCGTCGTGCGGCAGGTTCAAGTCTGTTTACTGTTGAAGGGCTGCGTTAGCCTCAGCCTGTGTGAGTTGTCCGTTGTCAACCGCATCATTAAGGGCTTTATCCAGTTTCTCGTTAGAAGCATAATTGCCAATGTGAATAGACTCTCCATTCTCCTTTGCAACATCAACTCCATATTCAGAAACCACATCCTCGGTGGGCGGGATCATGGAGTAGGTATCGCCTTCGCCGTTGTCTTTAGAATATAAGGTTCCGCTTTTGATACTTTCGAGCGTTTTCTGATATTCGGCAATGATGGCATCTACGCTTTCCTGTGTCCATTCGTGATAGACCTCTTGACCGTCATACCAACCGTTGCCTGTGCCGATCAGCGCCTCCAGTTCTTCCTTTTGGGTAGCGATCCACTTTTCATATTCCTCTGCCGTCCACCATTCAACATCCGGTGCAGGGTTATTTTTCTCACAGTCCGCTTCGGCCACCCAATTTTCGCCATCGGTGCTAATGCCATCGACATCATTGAAAAAGATGTCAGTGCTTGACGTTTGCGCTGTTTCTTCCGCCGATGTCTTAGGCGTATCGGCGGCCTGTGCGCTGGCATAGGTAAAACCCGCAAGGCTTAAACACAAGACCCCACATAGGCTTACCGCCAACAATTTTCTGCTTTTCATTGATAAAACCTCGCTTTCAAGAATTATAGCCGCCCCTTTTAGGGACGGCTATAATATAACAAAAAAATTTGGATTGAGTTTGCATAGAATATGGATTTTAGATGGAGTTGAATACCGATTGTTTGATAGGCAGTTTACTCCAGAACAGAACGCCGCTTTTCGTGTTTTTGATGCCGTACTCCGCATGGTGCATTTCCATGATTTTACGAACAATATAAAGGCCCAAACCTGTTCCGCCAGTATTGCGATTGCGGGAAGTATCAGTGCGGTAAAACGCTTCAAACAAATGAGAAAGCGCATCCTCCGGTATGTGAACTCCTGTATTTTCAACGTCAAAACAAACGACATTTTCAGCCTTGGCTAAAGATACCCAGATCAATTCCCCCTCTGAAGAATATCGAATGGCGTTGACTAAGATATTTTGAATTGCCCTTTCCATCTGAGCCGGTTCTACTTCACAGGAAAGCCGGTCAGGAATAGTTACTTCAAGTCGTTGCTTCTTTTCTTCCAGCAAATCTGTTACGGTGGCAATCTGTACCCGAACCAGTTCCGCAAAATCAACGGTTTTATACTCAGATTTCTGATTTCCGTCCGCTTTAGAAACATACAACAGTTCTTTGACCAGCTTTTCCATTCGTTCAACAACAGAAAGGGAGCGTTCCATGTATTCTGTATGGTTCTCATATCCGCTGATTTTGTTCAGCATTCCAGCTAAATGACCTCTCAAGATTGTTAGAGGCGTTTTCAATTCATGGGATGCCGCAGAAAAGAATTCTACCCGCTGGCGTTCTAATGCCTGCTCTTTTTCGATGTCCGCTTTAAGCTGCTCATTTGCAGCTTGCAGATCATTCAGCGCAGTTGATAAGGATGTGGACAAAGAATTCAAATTTTGAGCCAGACAGCCCAATTCATCTTCTCGCCCCATATTGCATTGGCCGGAAAAATCCAGTGAGGCCATCTGCTCTGATATTATGCTTAACTGAACAATAGGCCGGGTAATATACCTTGCATAGACCCCGGAACATAAAAGCGACAGCACAAAGATCATTAGAACAACATACGGGAATATAGACCACAAGACCTCGGTTGTCTGATGAACGACGAACAAATCTACTTGAACTGCCAGTGTATAGGTACTACCGTCTTTCAAAGTGATGGGATAGAAACTCGTGGAGAATTTTCCAGAGGAACTTACATCAATGTACGGCGTATCTTCATCGAATGTGATAGCAGTATCGCCAGAGATTGTTTCCGTTTCTGTGGATGCTCCCGCAGGATAAACGAGGTTTCCGTTCTGATCTTCCACCCAAAATACAGTATTAGTTTCTTTGGAAAAAGCGGATAGAGCATCCCCACAATCAGAAAGGTTATCATAGGCTGTGAGCTGATCTGCAAGTTGAATGGCCGCAGTTTCCGTTGCTTGATTGAGCAAATTTGTATAGGTTGTAGGTAGAAGTTTTGAGATGCTGAAATATGTTCCGCTACAAGCCGTTCCCAAAAGAATAAATGTAATCAGAAATACTTTAACAGACAGTTTTCGTTTAATGCTCTTTATCAATTCTATATCCCACCCCTCTAATGGTTTCTATATAATCAGCGTCTAACTTTTTCCGTATATTTTTTATGTGGCTATCTACAATGCGATCTTCCACAAATGCGTCATCGTCCCAGAGCCGATCAAGCAACATTTGTCTGGTAAAGACTTTCCCTTGATTTTCCAACATAAGCCTGAGTAGCGCAAACTCTTTGCTGGTCAAAATGACTTCACTGCCTCTGTGATATAAATGGAAGCCTTCAATATCCATACTCAGCTCTTTATAAGTTAGCAGAGATTGATTTTTGTTTTCAAGCATTCCACGACGAAGAATGGCTGCAATCTTACACAGCAGAATTTTAGGGGAAAAAGGTTTAGAAATGTAGTCATCAATTTGCTGCTCGAACCCCTTTAATTGGTTTTCTTCGTCTGAGAGCGCAGTAAGCATAACGATTGGAATTTGCGACTTTTGGCGAATGACCTCACATACACCATAACCGTTAATTTTAGGCAACATAATATCCAGCAGGACAAGACTAATGGTATCATCAAACGCCGCAATTCCAGCTACACCATCAGCGGCGATTACTACCTCATATCCTGCATCGGTTAAATGGTTCTTCAATATATCTTGAATGTCAATATCATCTTCAACGACTAAAATTTTCTGCATATTTACACCTCCCGACTTCTTATTATAGCAGAGAAATATGTATCTATTGTGGAGTTTCAAATTTTTCATCGGTATCTATTATACTGCCCTCCCTTCTGACTATCAATGATGTTGTGCTCTGAAGGGATAATAAAATACTACCAAAACATAAAACCATGTTTCGTTCTCATAGTCCGACCCGAAATGTAAAATAATATAGGGGTGATATGAGAATGTACCAAGATGAAAGAAGGCTTGACTTCCACGCATTAGGCCAGGAGATCAAGCGCAAGAGAGAGGCGAAAGGCTGGACACAGGAATACCTTGCACAGCTCGTAGACCGTACCCCTCGTTCCATCATGTATTTTGAGAACCGGGGCCAACATCCGAGCCTGAACACCTTTTACCAAATCGTCACCCTGTTGGACATTTCCGTAGACCAGTTCTTTTATCCTGACAAGCAGAACGGCGAAAGCGACTGCCGCCAGCATATTGACAGGCTACTCAATACAATGGACGAAAAGGAATTGACGGTCATGGAGGCCACAGCAGAGGGACTTCAAAAAGCCAGAGAAACGGAGGTCAAGTAAAGAGGGCCTTCGTTTTTCTTGTTTTTGCAGGCATTTTGCGGGGTGTCGCTAAATGGCAAGCAATGCTTCTGTGGCCACAGAAGCTATTTTTGACATTCCGGCCTTGCGGCCAGAACGCAAAAATTTTGCTTGTTGGGGAGCCTCCCCAAACCCGGCGCTTCGGGCCAACTTGGCCCGAAGTAGTAGCGTCGCTTCGCTCCTTATGCGGTACAGTCCTTAACGCTCCTGTTCCTTCTTTCTGCCCGGCCCCGCATAGCCCAGCAGATAATCAATGTTGGCCTTGATCGTCGTGACCTCCTGCATATCCTCCTTGGCTCTGCGGTACTTAGCGTAGAGCTTCTTTTTCTGCTCCGAGAGCTTGCGGCCTTCCTCTTTGAGTGCGTCCATCTTGGGGAGCTTGCCACCGTCCAGAATACGCTTAAAGTCAGCACAGGCCGCCCGGTAAATCTCTATATCCGCCTCATGCTCCGCAAGAAATTTCTTGCTGTATTTACTGGCCTTGTACTTCACAAAGACGAGCCGGGTCTTGGCATACTGCACCGTTGCCGCCTTCAACTCCATGTTGGTATGGAGGGCCGCTTCGGTGCTTTTTATCTGCTCGGACAGTTTGTGAAAACGCTCCGTAGCTGCCGCAGCCTTCTGCTCCAACTGTTCATAATCGGTCAGGCCGTTGTCCTGCAAATAGGCCAGGGCGGCGGCTATCTGTTTCAGATTGAACATTTTGGCCCACCGCTCATAGCCGGGGCCTTTCCCTTGGAGCCGTGATTGAATATCAATAGCAAGACTGACCCTCTGGCGGGGCTGGCCGTAACGCTGGCGGGAGCCGGATATGGCGGCCCGTATATCTGCCTCGGCGTAGCCATCCCCGAGGGTATCAGACCGCAGACGGGTAAAACGCTCCTGACCGGGAGCCCGGAAACTGACAGCTCCCCGGCGGTGCTTGACCTCATAGCCCGCCTGCTCCATCAAGGAAAGAAATTCCGGGAAGTCGGCGGGCCTCTTTGCGAGGGCGGTATCAATGGCGGCCCGCAGTCTGTCCTGATAGGTCAGCGGCCTTTTCCGTCCAGCCTGCCACTCCCCATAATTGCGGTACTTGCCTTTGCCCCGGGGCTTCGGATTTTCCACGATGGACAATCCATTTTCCAGACACAGGCGGTCAGAGAGCCGCCGCAGGGCAAAGGATGAGCCCCAAAAGTTGCGGAATTTCCGGGTGCAGTCAAGGGTCGTGGAATTGTAATAAATGTGCGAATGAATATGCTCCTTGTCCGTGTGGGTCGTGACGATAAACGCATGGCGGCCCTTCGTCCAGCGCATAGCCAGCTCATAGCTGACCCGGTTTGCTTCTTCCGGCGTGATCTCACCGGGATAGAAGGACTGGCGGATCTGATAGCACAGCACATCCTCGCCCTTCTTTTGCTCCCGGCCCGTCATGGCTTTATAACTGGCCTTCGCCAAAAGGAACTCGGCGGCTACCGTGGCCGGGTCGCACTCATAGGAGGATATATGCTTTCCGTCCTCCGTCTTTTCTGGATTTTTCCCATAGTCCAGACAGTCCCGGATGGCCTCAGCTATGCTTTCCCCCTCGTTGGCGTGGCGTTGCAGTAAGGTGGTAGTTGCCAGGGAAAATCCCTCCCTTCATAGAGAACGGCGGCCCCACCGAGCCGCCGCCAGTCTGCTGT
>JAFUMV010000016.1 GCA_017482485.1 Lachnospiraceae bacterium | reverse complement strand
GTTCGTCAGACCAGAGATTTGCCTCCACCTTCCTTCAGATTCGCAGTCGCCCACGACACCCTTGGTCTTGGCTATACCCTTCCCACTACTAGGGCGGATTCGGGACTTGCACCCGTTAGAAACGTGCGCCGCTAGGCGCACAAGAAACCCCACCCCTCAAGATTGAGGGGCAGGGGAGTTGAATAGGCGAAGCCTATTTTTTATTTTCAGACGAAAAGGGTTTGTTCATTCTCTCTATGCCCTCGGCGCTTCTTCTACATCAGAGTAGCGTTTTACAGACGGATCACGGGCAATACGTTCTGCCTCTGACATTGCTGCGATTGTCTCCTTGTTCGACTGCTCCATGCGAACATCAAAAGGAAAACCGCCGACACGGAGAGATTGGCGAAGAAACACATTGATAGCGGTGGTAAGGTTAATGCCTAATTCACCATACAACGCTTCGCACTGTTTCTTGATATGCCAGGTGAGATTGTCAAGCGACATCCCTCCCTTAACTATCAATCATCTAATATGCAGGGTGTTCTTATGGAATTTGTGGAGCCGGAGTATGTGCAGCAACTACATGAGCAGAGATATAATCCTTATAGTCGCATTGGCAAAAAACATGCTGTTGAAAAAGTGATTTTATTTGGATCCAGAGCAAGATGCGTTTAGATCCTGGTATTGATAGGAACGAAAAAAGCCCTCAGCTATGCTGTGAAAAATGTCACGGTAACCACAAGGAATACCTTACTGAAGGAACGACTTACAAATGAACCATCAAAATGATTGCAAAAATACTTTACAAATAATCATTTTGATGGTTTAATTTTGCCTAAGGAGGTAATTGGGTATGGGTGAGAGATTGTTTGCAACGCCGGAATATGTAACCGCTAAAGAAATAAAAAATGTAAGAGCAAAACTGGATTTGACACAAAAAGAGTTTGCCATGCTGATTGGCAGCTCGAAACCAACTGTTGAAAGATGGGAGCGCAGCATGGAACCGGTGACCGGACCGATTGTGCTGTTGGTCAGGATGCTGGAGAAATATCCGGAATATGCTGAGCAAATGAGACTGCCAAAAAAGAATATGCCGATCCGGCTCTGGTATATGCACGGACAGACAGTATGTACGATCATCGATGTGAATGAAATGAAACAGGAAGTGCAAATTGCAAATTATACGGATAATCTGATGTTTCGGGCGTTCGGAGTAGAGGAACATCCGGATTATAAAATGTATCTGGAATTTTTAGAGTCCCGATGCTTTCCGGAGAGCAGAGATAAGATGAAACTGATATTAAAGGATCTTGATCTGCCGTTTTATGATCCGTTTATGATCATAGAAAAGACAGAGGGAAGAATGGCGGAGGATGATTTCTGGATCAGAATAGAGAGGTGAGCTGATGGTAGAACTGTTTGAACAGGACGAAAGAAAAAATGATCGGCAGTCATCAAAAGGAAATCAGTTGAAGTGGGAAAACAACGGCATTTGGTATAAGGCAGATTACACCGGGTACGAGGGGCTTGCAGAATATATGATTTCCCACTTGCTGAAGAAGTCAACACTTCCGGAAGGGGAGTTTATCCTATATGATCTGGAAAAAATAAGGTACAAAGCATCGGTCTATACAGGTGTAAAAAGTAAGAATTTTCTGCAGCCGGGGTGGCAGTTGATCACTTTGGAACGATTATTTAAGAATTTTTTCGGAGAAAGCCTTTACAGATCCATATATCGTATTGCAGAATCGGAGAATCGGCTTCGATTTTTGGTAAACCAGGTGGAGCGGATGACAGGGCTTGAGAATTTTGGAAGATACCTGAATAAACTGTTTACGATTGATGCCCTGTTTTTGAATGAGGACAGACATACCCATAATATTGCTGTATTAATGGATGAAAAGGGTACGTTTGCATATGCTCCTGCTTTTGATCATGGAGCAGGTTTGTTGGCAGATACGACGATGGATTATCCGATGCGGGAGGATGTACATGAATTGTTGAAATTGCCGCGGGCAAAGACAATCAGTGCAGATTTTGATGAACAGTTGGATGTTTCGGAAGCACTGTATGGAGGACATCTGAAGTTTTATTTTACACAGGCGGATGTAAAAATGCTGCTTGAGCATGTGACAGAATATACGGAAGCAGAAAAAAGCAGGGTGGAAACGGTTATTTATGCACAAATGAGAAAATATCAATACTTATTTGACAAAACAACCGGAACACGATAGGAAAAGATCTGGAGATCATGTACGAAAGCATACTGCGGATAGAAGCATAAAAATCCACCCGGAACAGATATTATTTTGATGGGAGAACTTTTGATGATGAAATACCGAAATTACCTAACTGTCCTTTTGTGATGTACGTTGGCCCCAAAAAAGGTGAAACATATTGAAAAAATTACTTGTTTGTGTTAAAGTAAAATGTCGTAGTGAGCGATCATCCATGCTCGTTATTCCATGCTATTGATGCATTTCTAATCAATGCTGTCAGACAGTTCGAACAGAACACCATATTAGCAAGCTGATTGGTGCGGTTTTGAAAAGTTGGTGCGTAAATTGGTGCGGAAAGCATTTTGTAACCCCGAAAAACATTGAAAATAAAGGAGATTTTAAATATATGAAATTAGGTATCGTAGGCCTTCCCAACGTGGGAAAGAGCACCCTTTTTAATTCCCTGACAAAGGCGGGTGCAGAATCTGCAAACTATCCGTTTTGTACCATCGATCCCAATGTGGGCGTGGTTGCAGTGCCGGATGAAAGATTAAAGCTTCTGGGAGATATGTATCATTCCAAAAAGGTGACTCCCGCAGTGATTGAGTTCGTGGATATCGCAGGTCTGGTAAAGGGCGCATCCAAGGGCGAAGGACTGGGCAACCAGTTTTTGAGCAACATCCGTGAAGTGGATGCCATCGTGCATGTGGTGCGCTGCTTTGAGGATTCCAACGTGGTGCATGTGGACGGCAGTGTAAATCCCCTGCGGGACATCGAGACTATTAATCTGGAGCTGATTTTCTCCGACCTTGAGATTCTGGAAAGAAGAATCGCCAAAGTGGCAAAGGGCGCCAGAATGGACAAGACGCAGGCCAAGGAACTGGCCATGCTGGAACGCGTGAAGGAACGTCTGGAGGACGGAAAGCTGGCAATCGGTTTTGAGACAGAGGATGAGGATGAAGAACTGTTTTTCAAAAACCTGAACCTTTTGACAGCAAAGCCTGTGATTTATGCGGCAAATGTATCCGAGGATGATCTGGCTGACGATGGAGCAAATAATGAAGGCGTACAGGCAGTGCGTAAATATGCGCAGGAGAACGGCAGTGAAGTATTCGCATTAAGCGCTCAGATTGAAGAAGAGATTTCCGAGCTGGAAGATGATGAAAAGCAGATGTTTTTAGAGGATCTGGGACTGAAGGAATCCGGCCTTGAAAAGCTGATCCGTGCCAGCTATCATCTGCTGGGACTTATGAGCTTCTTAACAGCCGGTGAGGATGAAACCAGAGCATGGACCATCAAGATCGGCACCAAAGCGCCCCAGGCGGCGGGCAAAATCCACACAGATTTTGAAAGAGGCTTCATTAAGGCAGAAGTGGTAAATTATAAAGACCTTCTGGAACAGGGATCTTTAGCTGCGGCAAGAGAAAAAGGCCTTGTGGGCATTGAAGGAAAAGACTATGTGGTACAGGATGGAGATGTCATTCTGTTTAGATTCAATGTATAAGCATTTGATGTAAGCGTATTGTCAAGACTGTAACAGCGGAAAAATCGCTTTTGGGGCAGTCCAAAACAGTAAATACAACATATAGTAGTAACAAAAGAGCATTCAACTTTTGAACAGTTGGGTGCTCTTTTTTTGCCCTCCGTTTGGCCATGCACCTCAGAAAATCGAGAAAAAACCCTTGCCAAGGCAGGATTTTTATACTAATATAGTTATAAAGTGGTGGGAAATGGAGTGAAGTGGTAGAAAGTGGTGGAAAAAGCTTCCAAATTCCCAAATTTGAGTATTATGTGGTTCCACTTTGAACGGCAGGTGATTGTTCATGTTTATGGGTGAATACAATCATACGGTAGATACGAAAGGCAGGCTGATTATCCCTTCCAAATTCCGCGAAGTACTGGGCGACAAATTTGTGATTACAAAGGGAATGGACGGCTGCCTGTTTGTGTATGACTACGCCGAATGGAGCAACTTTGAGGAAAAGCTCAAAGCGCTCCCCATCAACAAAAAGGACAATCGTATGCTTGTGAGACACTTCCTGGCCGGAGCGGCCGAGGTGGAAGTGGACAAGCAGGGCCGTATTTTAATACCTGTAAAGCTGCGGGAATACGCAGAAATTACAAAGGATGTAACGCTGATCGGCGCAGCCGGACACATTGAAATCTGGAGCGACGAGCGGTGGACAGCGCTGGAAGAAGATGAAGAGTCCATGGAAGATATTGCAGAGAGAATGGCGGACATGGGCTTTGGAATGTAGAGAAAAAATGGGACGGCAGCAGGGATGCTGCAGTATGAGAGGAACTATGGAATTTGCACACACATCCGTTTTACTGGACGAGACAATTGAAGGACTGAAGATCAGACCGGATGGCATATATGTGGACGGCACGCTGGGCGGTGCAGGCCATTCCAGCTGTATTGTTCAGAGGCTTCAAACGGGCAGGCTCATCGGCATCGATCAGGATGATGCGGCGATTGCAGCGGCAACGAAGCGCCTGGAGCCCTGGAAGGACAGGACAACTCTGGTGCGCAGCAATTACTGCAATATGGAAGCAGTGCTCAACGAACTGGGAATTGACAGAGTGGACGGCATTTTACTGGATCTTGGTGTGTCATCCTATCAGCTGGACAACGCAGAACGGGGATTTTCCTATAAATATGACACCGCGCTGGACATGCGCATGGACACCCGCCAGACACTTACAGCAAGAACCATCGTCAATGAATATCCGGAAATGGAGCTTTACAGAATCATCCGGGATTACGGAGAAGATAAATTCGCGAAGAACATTGCAAAGCATATTGTGTCAAACAGACAAAAGAAGCCCATCGAGACTACCGGTGAGCTCAATGAAATCATAAAAGCGGCAATTCCCGCCAAAATGAGGGAAAAAGGAGGACATCCTTCCAAGAGAACCTATCAGGCAATTCGAATTGCCTGCAACAGGGAACTGGAGGTTTTGGAAAACTCGCTGGATACGTTTATCCGACTTTTGAATCCGGGAGGAAGAATCTGTATCATCACGTTCCATTCTCTGGAAGACAGGATTGTCAAAGCCGCGTTTAAGAAAAATGAAAATCCCTGTACCTGCCCACCGGAGTTTCCGGTGTGTGTCTGCGGCAAGGCCAGTCAGGGGAAAGTGATCACAAGAAAGCCCATTCTACCCTCTGAGGAAGAAATGGAGAACAACTCGCGCTCAAAAAGTGCGAAATTAAGAATTTTTGAAAAAATATAAGTCCGGCCATCGCTGCCGGACAAAGGAGCAGTCATGGCATCGAAAACCACCTCGGGCAGAAGATATGAAACAACAAAATACAGTGGCAATTCCCATATGGAGAGAACTGACGGAAGGGCATACGTGTATGGTTCGGCGGCACGGCAGGCGGACATCAGGCGTCAGTTGGACGAGCCCAGAAAGCAGCTGAGTCATACCACCAGGAAAAACAGAGAGCGTGCAAGACATATGAATTTCGCATATGTACTTTTTCTGTGTCTGGCCATGGCGGTGACAGGATATGTGCTGATCGGCTATATTCGTCTGGAATCCGGCATTACAACCAGTGTGAAAAAGATTGCCAGCCTGGAAAATCAGGTAAATACATTGAAGGTTGAAAATGATGAGAATTTAAGCCGTATTGAAAGTGCTGTAGATCTGGAGGAGATCAGAAGAATCGCCATAACAGAGCTGGGAATGGTTTATGCAGCACAAGGACAGATCGTGGAAATCCCCGATGAGGGAAGTGACTACGTAAGACAGTATACAGAAATTCAGAAGTAAAGCAGGTGCCGGATTGAATAGAAGAAATACAAGCCAACAACGGCCCCAAAGCAATAACTCACGAAACCGTGATATGGGACGAAACAACTTCACAATAAAGATGCAGAAAAAGCTGGTGGTACTGTTTGGACTGATACTGCTGGCTTTTGCAGGATTAAGTATCAGATTGATAGTAATCAACAAGGATAACGGAGAACAGTATAAAAAGCAGGTGCTGTCCCAGCAGCAGTATTCCAGCAAAACCATCCCTTATAAAAGGGGGGAAATTCTGGATGCCAAAGGGACGAAGCTGGCAGTCAGTGAAAAGGTCTATGATCTGGTTCTGGACTGTAAACAGATGCTTGCCAAAGAGGATTATCTGGAACCCACGCTGCAGGCTCTGTCTGAATATTTCGGTGTGAATACGGCTGAAGTGCGCGCTTATGCCCAGGAACATCCCAGCAGCCAGTATTATGTTTTGAAAAAAAGAATGTCCTATGACGAAATCAGCGAATATCAGCAGATGATGGCCGATGAGTCACTTCAGGAAGAAAGCGCGAAAATCAAGGGAATCTGGTTTGACGAAAGTTATAAACGGATTTACCCTAACGGCTCCCTTGCCAGTGATGTGATCGGTTTTACCCGTACCGACGGGACTGCATCTTATGGTCTGGAAGAGTACTATAATGATACCTTAAGCGGCATCAACGGAAGGCAGTACGGGTATCTGGATGATGACGAAAATCTGCAGAGAACCACAAAGGCGGCTGTAGACGGTTATAATATTTATTCCACCATCGATGCCACTATCCAGGGAATTGTGGAAAAAAATCTGGAAAAGTATAATGAGGAGCATAAAAACGGAGCGCGGGAAGGCAATGGCGCATGGGATGCCGCCTGTATCATCATGGAAGTGGATACCGGTAATGTGCTGGCCATGGCAAGCTATCCCTTCTATGATTTGAATGATCTGCGCAATACGGATGCGCTGGTGGGTTCCCTTTTGATTGATAAAGACGGCAACATGACGGAAGAAGTCATCACGCAGGAAATTGCAGACAGCCTGAATGAGGAAGAAAATAACGAAGTGCTGCTCCAGAATCTGAATGCACTCTGGAAAAATTACTGTGTCAGCAGCACTTATGAGCCGGGTTCCACCATGAAGCCTTTTGTGGCTGCAATCGGTCTGGAAAGCGGAAAGCTTGCCGGAAATGAATCCTTTGAGTGTACCGGTATCATCGAAGTCGGAGGCTATAAGATCAGATGTCATAACTACAGGCAGGGCGCCGAAGGGTGGCTGTCCATCGGCGGCGCCGTGGAACGTTCCTGCAACGTGGCGCTGGTTCGAATGGCACAGGTGATCGGAGCAGAGCAGTTCTTAAAATACAGTCAGGGCTTTAATTTTGGACTGAAAACCAATATTGATCTGGCGGGTGAAGCCAGAACCGCTTCTCTGGTGTTTAATGAAAACACCATGGGACCTACAGAGCTTGCAACTTCCAGCTTTGGCCAGGGCTTTAATGTGACCATGATTCAAATGGTTTCCGCGTTTTGTTCTC
The DNA here is from genome assembly GCA_017482485.1 of Lachnospiraceae bacterium. Classification (GTDB taxonomy): domain Bacteria; phylum Bacillota; class Clostridia; order Lachnospirales; family Lachnospiraceae; genus Gallintestinimicrobium. The sequence goes on along the minus strand of JAFUMV010000016.1, from coordinate 18,508 downwards.
TGATTAACGGCGGCTATTATTATGAGCCGCACATGGTGAGCAGAATCACAGCTTCTGATGGCTCCGTGGTGGAAAACATGGAACCAAGACTGTTAAAACAGGTGATTTCATCGGAAACCTCCGCACGGATTCGGGAGTATTGTGAACAGGTTGTTTACGGCGAACACGGAACCGGTTCCAAGGCAAGTCCGGCAGGATATCGGATCGGCGGAAAGACCGGTACAGCAGAAACTGTATCCAAAAGCGGTACCCGTGAAAAGGATGAATATGTTTGTTCCTTTTTGGGCTATGCACCTGCAGATGATCCGGAAATTGCAATTTACGTGGTGCTGAACCGTCCAAACGAAAGCCAGCAGGACCTGGCAACCAAATATGCCTGCTATCTGGTGAAAGATATACTGACAGAAGTGCTTCCTTATCTGAACATCTTCATGACAGAGCCTTTGTCGGAAGAAGAGCAGGCAGAACTGGAAGCAAAGCAGATTGAAATTCGTCAGCAGCTGATTGACAGTGCGCCACAGACACAGGAAACACTGCCGGAGGGCGAAGCATCAGGAGAGGCAGCTGAGGGCAGTGGAGATACAGCGGCCGGAGAAACTTCTTCGGGACAGGAAAATACACAGGATGATCAGAATACGCAGGAAAGTGAGCAGGAGGATAATCCCTATGTAAATGAAGCTGGGCAGGTTATTGATCCTGCCACCGGCGAGGTGATGAATGAGGATACGGAAGGCTATGATACACCCGTTTCCGGAATCCTGAGCGGAGCGGTGTCTGATGAGTCGGAGGACGGATATGAACCGTAGCACTCCAGTGTCTGTGCTTTCTCTCTGGTTTTTATGTATCCGGGAGATATACAGAGTCAGGAGTATGACGCCTGCATAACCTCATAGCGCGGTTAATACATTATAATAATAACCGGTCTATGAGGTTTTTTCATGGAAAAAAGCAAAACCTGGCATAGAAAAAAGATTGTGACCGTCTTTCTGATCTGTACGGCAATGTTTATCGGACTGGCCGGCCGGGTGGTATATCTGATGGTTTTTCGATCGGAACACTATGAACAGCTGGCCGAGGATTTGCACCAGCGGGAACGCAAAATCAAGGCCAAAAGAGGAAGAATTATTGACAGCACGGGCACAGTGCTGGCGGATAACCGGACGGTATGCACAATTTCCGTCATCCACAATCAGATCAAGGAGCCGGAAAAGGTAATCGAAGTGCTGTGCAGAGAACTTGAACTTTCTGAGGAAACGGTCAGAAAGCGGGTGGAAAAGGTTTCTTCTATCGAAAAGGTAAAAAGCAATGTATCCAAGGAAGTGGGAGATGCCATCAGAGCATATAAGCTGGATGGGGTGAAAGTAGACGAAGATTATAAGCGCTATTACCCTTATAATGAGCTGGCCTCCAAGATACTGGGCTTTACCGGCGCCGACAATCAGGGAATTCTTGCATTGGAAAGCAGCTATGAAGAATATCTGCAGGGAGAAGCCGGGGTGATTCTGGAGACTACGGATGCAAGAGGGGTTGAAATCTCTGAGGCCGGTGAGGACCGGATCGAACCGGTCAACGGAGATGATCTGATCCTCAGTCTGGATGTGAATATTCAACAGTATGCCACACAGCTGGCAAATCAGGTGATGAAATCCAAGGAGGCAGAAAGCGTCTCCATTCTGGTGATGCGTCCCGATAATGGGGAAATCCTGGCCATGGTGGATGTGCCGGAGTACAACCTGAATGATCCTTTTACGCTGGGCACAGAAGTGGAAGCGGATAAAAAGCAGGATGCGCTCAATCAGATGTGGCGCAACGCCTGCATCAATGACACCTATGAGCCGGGATCTGCATTCAAGATCATCACGGCCTCCGCTGCATTGGAGGAAGGCGTGGTGACGGAAACGGATGCTTTTTCCTGCCCGGGATTTATCGTTGTGGATGATCGGAAGATTCGGTGTGCGAAAGTTGCCGGACATGGCGCTGAGACCTTTGTACAGGGCACCATGAATTCCTGTAATCCCGTATTTGTCACGGTGGGACTTCGTTTGGGAGTGGAAAAATACTATGCTTATTTTGAACAGTTCGGCCTGAAAAAAAAGACAGGAATTGATCTGCCCGGAGAGGCAGGGACTATCATGCATAAAAAGGAGGATATGGGAAATGTGGAACTGGCAACGGTTTCCTTCGGGCAGTCCTTCCAGATCACGCCCATTCAGCTGGCAACAACAATTTCTTCTCTGATCAATGGCGGCAACAGGATTATCCCCCATCTGGGAGTGAAGACGGTGAATGAAGAAGGAGAAGTGACGAATACATTCAGCTGGAAAACAGAACAGAGAATCATATCGGAAAGTACGAGCGAAAGGCTGCGTTCCATCCTGTTTGAGGTGGTGGAAAACGGCGGCGGCAAAAACGGTAAGGTGGAAGGCTACCGTGTGGGCGGAAAGACGGCAACCAGCGAGACGCTGCCCAGAGGCAGCGGGCGCTATATTTCATCTTTTGTCGGATTTGCCCCGGCAGAGGAACCGAAGGTTTTAGCTCTGTGCATCATCCGCAATCCCAAGGGAACTTACTATGGAGGATTGATTGCGGCGCCCGTGGTGCGGCAGCTTTTTGAAAATATTCTTCCCTATCTGGAAAAAATGGAGTATACTTTGCAGAAAGGAACGTGAAGATATGAGAATATCTGTGATCTTGCCGGTATTTATTTCCTTTGGCGTCAGCGCTGTTCTGGGACCGGTGGCGATTCCTTACTTAAGAAAGCTGAAAGTCGGACAGACAATCCGGGATGACGGGCCGTCAAGCCATATATCGAAGAACGGGACACCTACGATGGGCGGAATTATTTTTCTGGCAGGAGTTTTGGCTGCATCGATTCCTTTTCTGAAGGAATATCCCAAAATGATTCCGGTACTGTTTTTGACGCTGGGATATGGTCTGATCGGATTTTTAGATGACTACATCAAGGTGGTAAAACGGCGATCAGAGGGACTTACTGTATTGCAGAAGCTTTTTTGTCAGATTCTGGTGACGGGAGCTTTTGCATGGTACCTGCTTCAATATCATGTAGCAGAGCTGACCATGAAAATACCGTTCATGCCGGGAAAGCTTCTTGATCTTGGCGCTTTTACGCTTCCCGCGCTGTTTTTTATCGTGATCGGCACGGCCAACGGCACTAATTTTACGGATGGGCTGGACGGTCTGGCCGGGAGTGTGACTGTGCTGACAGCGGTATTTCTTTCAGTGGTGTCCATCGGAACAAACGGCGGAATCACACCGGTCACCTGCGCGGTGGCAGGAGGTCTTTTGGGATTTCTGCTGTTTAATGTGTATCCGGCCCGGGTTTTTATGGGGGATACCGGATCGCTGGCGCTGGGAGGATTTGTGGCAGGATGCACATATATATTGCAGCTGCCGCTGTTTGTTCCGATCATCGGCTTTGTATATATGATTGAGGTGTTGTCTGTCATTTTACAGGTGGTATACTACAAATGCAGCGGCGGAAAAAGATTGTTTAAAATGGCTCCGCTGCATCATCATTTTGAATTATGCGGCTGGTCGGAAACCAGAATTGTGGCGGTATTCTCCATTGTTACCGCACTTTTGTGTCTGGCAGCGATGGCCGGTCTGTAAATATTGCCGGTTACGGCCCGGACTGTGGCCGGTCTATGGAAAGGCAGGATGAATGAAAATGGATTTACAGGGAAAAAAAGTACTTGTGGTTGGTTGTGGAAAAAGCGGCATCGGTGCAGCCTGGCTTTTGAATCAGTACGGCGCAGTTCCGGTTCTTTTCGATTCAAATGAGCAGCTGGATGTTCATGCATTGCGTAAAAAGAACGGGCTTTCGGAAGAAATCTGCGTTGTTTTGGGGAATGTGTCGGATGAATTAAAGAAAGAACTTGCTCTGGTTGTGGTAAGCCCCGGCGTGCCGGTGGATACACCGTTTATGGACGCATTTAGAGATGCGAACATTCCGATATGGGGCGAGGTGGAACTGGCCTGGAACTTCGGAAAAGGCCGCGTGATCGCCATCACCGGAACGAATGGAAAGACAACGACAACAACGCTTGTGGGCGATATCATGAAGGCATATTTTGATTCTGCTTTTGTGGTGGGCAACATCGGAACACCTTATACCCAGGAAGCGCCCAAAATGAAGGATGACAGCGTGACAGTTGCGGAAATCAGCAGTTTTCAGCTGGAGACGACGCAAAACTTTCATCCCTCCGTTTCCGCAATTCTGAATATCACACCGGATCATTTAAATCGCCATCACACGATGGAAAATTATGCGGCGGTGAAGGAGTCCATTACCAAAAATCAGACAAAATCAGATTTTTGTGTGCTCAACTATGAGGATCAGTGGCTTAAGGAATTCGGAAAAAGCTGCCCGGCAGAGGTGATCTGGTTTTCCTCTGCAAGAAAACTTCAAAAGGGCTACTATCTGGACGGCGATATCATTTGCCGGAATATGGGAGAGGGTCAGGAAGAACTGATGCACGTTGGAGATATGAACCTGATCGGCGTGCATAACTATGAGAATGTGATGGCGGCAATCGCCATGTCTGCAGCTTTCGGCGTTCCTATGCAGACCATTCTTTCTGTGGTGAAATCCTTTAAGGCAGTGGAACACAGAATCGAATATGTGGCAACCAAAAGGGGCGTAGTTTATTATAACGATTCCAAGGGAACGAACCCGGATGCGGCCATTCAGGCGATCAAGGCCATGAAATGGCCCACCGTACTCATTGGCGGCGGCTATGATAAGGGAAATACTTATGATGAGTGGATTGAAGCTTTTGATGGAAAGGTGAAGCTGTTTGTGCTGATCGGCCAGACAAGAGAAGCAATTGCTCAGTGCGCAAGAGCCCATGGCATAACAAACATCGTTTTTGCGGATACCTTTGAAGAGGCAATGGATGTTTGTGTGGAAAATGCAAAGCCCGGTGATGCGGTGCTTTTGTCTCCCGCCTGCGCCAGCTGGGGAATGTTCCCCAACTATGAGGTTCGGGGAGAAATGTTTAAAGAGTATGTAAATCGTCTGGAGGAGTGATTGCGTGGCAGGAAGAAGAGGGCAAAGAAAAAACGAATACTATTTTGATTACAGCCTTCTGTTTATCATTCTTTTTCTGGTGGGATTCGGTCTGGTCATGATCTATTCTGCCAGCGCTTATGATGCATCTGTACAGATGGATGATGAAACCTACTTTCTGGTTCATCAGGGCGGTGCTGCGGCGCTGGGACTGGTTGCCATGTTTGTGGTTTCCTGGATACCCTACCATTTCTGGGAACGTTTTGCGGTATTGGGATATATCGTTTCTGTGATTTTGATTTTTCTGGTACTGACCCCTTTGGGGATCGAGGCAAACGGCGCGAGAAGATGGCTGAATCTGGGTATTTCCGTGCAGCCGGCAGAAATTGCCAAGCTGGCGATGATTTTATTTTTGGCCAGTGTGATCAACAAAATGGGACGAAAAGTAAAAACCGCCAAAGGATTCTGGGCAATTCTGGTGATGGCAGCGCCGATCTGTCTGCTGGTATGGAAAATCACGGACAATATGAGTTCGGCAATCATCATTGCCGGCATTGCTGTACTGATGTTGTTTGTGGCAAGCCCGGATTATAAGCGGTTTATTGTACTGGGCAGCATTGGCGTTGCCGGTGCGGCAGCACTGGTGTTTCTGATCGCGCAGTCTTCCACAACGGAAGGACTGGGGTTTCGAGGAGAGCGTATTTTGGCATGGCTGGATCCGGAGGCCTATGCTTCGGGAAAGGGATTTCAGACCCTGCAGGCTCTTTATGCCATCGGTTCGGGCGGCATTTTTGGCAAAGGACTTGGGCAGAGTATGCAGAAGCTTGGATATTTGCCGGAGCAGCAAAATGACATGATCTTTTCCATTATCTGTGAGGAGCTTGGACTTTTTGGCGGAATTGCGGTAATATTGATTTTTGTGCTTCTGATCTGGCGTTTTATGGTAATTGCCAACAACGCGCCGGATCTGTTCGGCGCTCTGCTGGTGGTCGGTGTGATGGGACACATCGCAATTCAGGTCATCCTAAATATTGCGGTAGTGACAAACACCATTCCGAATACCGGTATTTCCCTGCCTTTCATCAGCTATGGCGGCACGTCGGTTATGTTTCTGCTGATTGAGATGGGACTGGTGATGAGTGTGGCACGGGGAATCAGACTGAAGGATGTCTGACTTTTAATGCCCGGCATCCGCCGATTTCAGTAAAAACGCTGCACCGGAGACTGTGAGAAAAATGAGCGGTCATATCTTTTGAAAGTTTATGGAAACAATTGCATCCGTCTTCATAGAATAAAATAAGCTTACGTTTCTGTCAGGAAGGTGGACAATTGGAGTGTATACAAATACAGGGTGGAAATAAACTTTCCGGTGAGGTTGATATCCAGGGCTCAAAAAATGCAGCATTGCCGATCATGGCAGCCTGCATACTGGTACAGGGAATCGTTGTGCTGGAAAATTGTCCCCGGATTCTGGACGTGGAGTTCATGTGCCGGATATTGCGCAGTGTGGGCGTTTGGGTAAAATGGGAAAAAAATGTGCTGGTCCTTGATGCACGACAAATAACCGAAAGCCGCCTGCCGCGGGAATACGTGACGCGGATGCGGTCCTCCGTGATGGTTGCGGGAGCCATGCTGGGAAGATGTAGAGAAATCACTTTTCATTATCCCGGAGGCTGTGTGATTGGAGACCGCCCCATAGATTTACATGTGAAAGCATTGAAGCAGCTGGGGGCTGTTTTTACGGAAAGCGATGACATGCTGTATGCCCATGCCGAGAGGCTGACCGGATGCCGGATCAGTCTTCCTTTTCCCAGCGTGGGTGCTACGGAAAATACAGTGCTGGCTGCCGTACTGGCAGAGGGCGTCACGGAAATATACGGGTGCGCCCGGGAGCCGGAGATTGAAGCAATGTGCGGTTTTTTAAACTGTGCAGGTGCAAAAATCAAAGGAATTGGCAGTTCCCACATCACTGTTGAAGGCGTAAAACAGCTCCATGGATGTACCTGGAAGGTGGCTTCCGACCGGATTGTGGCTGGAACCTATCTGATCAGTACGCTGGCCGCAGGAGGCGATGTCTATTTAAAGCATGCGCCTGTCGGACAGATGGAAAGTGTATTGTCACTGGCACGTGTTATGGGGGCTGGTCTGATTTGTGATAATGAGGGAATCCGAATTGTTCAAAGCGGTTTGCTGACTGCGCCTGACAGTCTCAATACCGGGGTATATCCGGCTTTTCCTACGGATCTGCAATCGATTTTGCTGGCAGCACTTTGCAGGGCAGACAAGGATAGCAGCCTGACAGAGCGAATATTTAACGGACGGTTTGGTGTGGCAGAAGAACTGAATCGCATGGGTGCCCGGATACGGGTGGAAAATAATACAGCATATGTAACCGGAAAGAGACAGCTGCACGGCTGTAATGTGACGGCACAGGAATTGAGGGGCGGAGCTGCTTTGGTTCTTGCCGGGGTTATGGCAAGCGGCTATACACAGGTTTACAACCGGCATTTCATTGACCGGGGATATGAAGACATCGTGAGAGATTTCAAAAGTTTAGGAGTGAGCATTGGCAGCAAAGAAGAATTTCAAACTGATGAACGGCGGAAAAGCTGACGAAAAAAAGAAGAGTAAAAAAAGCAGCGCAGCCGCAGGCAGTAAGAAAATGGCGGCTGCCCCAAAAATCGGCAGAGGCAAAAAGGCGGCAGGTATTGTTTTGCTGCTGGCTGCGCTGTTGCTTGGCGCTTCCATATATGTGATCAGCCAGTATAAGGTGGAGAATATCACTGTGGAAGGAAATTATCATTATTCCAGTGATGAGATCATAGAGATGGTGCTGACGGACAGGCTGTCCTATAATTCCATATACTTATCCTTAAAGTACAGGAATCGTGAAATTAAGAATATTCCGTTTATACAGACCATGAGTGTCAGGGTTCTTTCCAAAGATACTGTGGTCATCTCCGTCTATGAAAAGACGGTGGCAGGCTATGTGGAATATATGGGCAGATTTCTTTATTTTGACAGGGACGGCATTGTGGTCGAATCTTCGGAAACCCGCACGGCGGGGATTCCGCAGGTGACAGGGGTAAGTTTTGACCATGTGGTGCTTTATGAGGCGTTGCCTGTGGAAGATCCAACCATATTCCGTCAGATTTTATCCATTACACAGTTGCTGTCCAAATATGAGATTGTGACGGATAAAATTTATTTCAATGAAGCAAATGAAATAACTCTGTATTTTGATCAGGTCAGAGTTCGGCTGGGAAACAGCGGACTGGAAGAAAAGATCATGCGTCTTTCCGCCATTTTGCCGGAACTGGAAGGGGAAAGCGGTGTGCTTCAGATGGAGAATTATACGGAAGAAAAAAGTCAGGTTACCTTTGAGAGAGACTGATCGCTGCGTGTTGCAGCTACCTGCCGCAGCCCATGATTTTTGTAAAGAAAATGAAAAAAGAGGTTGCGTAATTAGAAAATTGATTATATGATAACTAGTGTGGAGTTATTGAGAAATAAAGGAGGACATACCCTTGCTTGAAATTAAAGTAAATGACGCTGAGTCTGCAGCAAAAATTATCGTGATCGGTGTAGGCGGTGCAGGCAATAATGCTGTGAATAGAATGATTGATGAGAAAATTGACGGTGTGGAGTTTATCGGAGCCAATACGGACAGACAGGCACTGCAGCTGTGTAAGGCTGAGAAGCATCTTCAGATCGGTGAGAAGCTGACCAAAGGTCTGGGAGCAGGTGCAAAGCCGGAGATCGGTGAACAGGCAGCACAGGAGAGTGCTGAAGAAATCGCCAAGCAGCTGGAAGGTGCGGATATGGTATTCGTTACCTGCGGCATGGGCGGCGGAACAGGAACCGGTGCAGCTCCGGTGGTTGCCAAGCTGGCAAAGGACAAGGGGATTCTGACAGTAGGTGTTGTCACAAAGCCTTTCCGTTTTGAAGCAAAGACCCGTATGAACAATGCACTTTCCGGCATTGAAAAGCTGCGTGACAGCGTTGATACCTTAATTGTTATTCCGAATGATAAGATCCTTGAAATCGTTGATAAGCGGACGAGCATGCCCGAAGCGCTGATGAAGGCGGATGAAGTCCTGCAGCAGGCAGTTCAGGGAATTACCGACCTGATTAATGTACCTGCAGTCATCAACCTGGACTTCGCGGACGTACAGACTGTAATGCGCGACAAAGGAATTGCCCATATCGGTATCGGTGAGGGCAAGGGAGATGATAAGGCTGTTCAGGCTGTTAAGGCAGCCGTGGAAAGCCCGCTGCTGGAGACCACAATTGCAGGCGCTTCCGATATTATCATCAATGTATCCGGTGACATCTCCATGTTTGATGCCTCCGATGCGGTTGACTATGTAAGAGAGATTACCGGTGATGATGTGAACATCATCTTCGGCGCAATGTATGATGCCAATATGACAGATTACTGCAGAATTACCGTTATCGCTACGGGCATTGAGGAAACACCCGCGAATAAGTTCGCATCCTCCTTTACGAAGAAGCCCGGATTCGGCAGCGTGCCTACCGCAACAGGCATGTCCGGCACAAAGCCTTCTGGGAACGCTTCTGCAACTACAGCGAACAGAACCCATACTCCTCCTGTGCAGAACGGCCAGGCAGCTTCCGGCGAGTTAAAGACCAACCTGACAGGACTCCAGAAGCCCCCCACAAGCTTTAACAGCAGAGTGGAGACCAAGTCTTTGAACATTCCTTCTTTCCTGCAGAAGAAATAAGAAGAACATAATTTTTGACAGGAACATATTGCGTATGAAATGGGCTGCAACATCGGCAGAATTGCCGGTGTTACAGCCTTTCTTTACTCCTCAGATTGCCCCACATAGCATTTCGGCGAAACGCCTTCCAGCTTGATAAAGGCTTTCGCAAAAACTGAATAAGAATTAAAGCCTGATTCATAGCAGGCCTGGGTCGGAGAAAAACCCCTTACCCGGATCAGTTTTTTCGCATACCGGATTCTGAGCATAGTCAAATATTCTTTGTAGCTGCATCCTACATTCTTGTGAAAAAAAGAGCAGAAGTACTGCGGAACCAGTCCGGTGACTGCAGCCACATCCTTTAGCAGCAGATTTTCCCGATAATGAAGTTCAATATATTCCAGCGCTTTTTGAATGACCTTTTCTTTCTGAATGCTGTGTTCCTGCACATATCCGGAAAGATAGAGAAGCAGCGTTTTCATGCAGCATTCCGACAGTTCATCGTTTGAAGAAGCTGGCTTTTTCTGCTCCCTTGAAATGATATCGGCCAGCGTGCAGATATGATCAAATTCCTCCGGATCAGAGGTGAATAAATTGGTTCCGGAATTGTATATAAATTTTTCCAGTATGCTGTCTGGAATGACATCACGCATAAAGGAAAATGACCATAAGGTGAGCGTATCCTCCGTACAGGCATTGGTGGCGTGCATATCGCCGGGACACAGAAGATAAACAGTGCCTTTACTGACCGGAAAGGTTTCCTGATTAATCGTGGTGGTTCCATGTCCGGACAGAATGATCTCCAGTTCAAAAAAAGTGTGCAGATGCAGTCTGCTCGTCTCCACATCTCTTTTTTCAAGGAAAAATTTAATGCCGGGAAGATTGTTGATGATCACTTCTGCGGTTTTCTTTTTTGTTTTTCTGCCCATAACCGTTTCACCTCTTGCGTTTGTGTATTCAGCATAATTTATAACGAAGAGAAAGTCAATTTTATGTAGCATAAGTTCTTAATATTTGAGCAGTTTAGCTTAATTAACAAGATGTTGCACAAATATGCCTGTGTTAAAATGAAATCATCATCCGGAATAGCTGCTGAGTGAGAGTCAACAGGGAGGGACAGCACATGGAATATTTGATTGGAGTAAACTACTGGGGATCAAAGTATGGCATCGATATGTGGAAATATTGGGATGAGGAATCCGTTGAAAAGGATCTGAAAGAGTTATCAAAATACGGTGTGAAATGCATGAGAGTTTTTCCGAACTGGAGAGATTTTCAGCCGGTACACACACTTTATAACGGGCGCGGAGGTCTTAGAGAATATCGATTTGAAGATGACAGAAAGATGGATAATGACTATGGTCTGGATGTGAATCAGATCGCTCATTTTCGCAGATTTTGCGAGCTTTGCGGAAAATATGGTATAAAGCTGATGGTTGCCATTGTGACAGGCTGGATGAGCGGCAGACTTTTTGCACCTCCGGCGGTGGAAGCTGAAAATCATATCACATCTGCGCACAGCATGATGTGGCAAAGTAAGTTTGTAAGAGGTTTTGTGAACGCTTTAAAGGACAGGCCAGAAATCTGTGCCTGGGATCTGGGAAATGAATGCAACAATCTGGGAACTGCCGAAAATCGCAGCGAAGCTTTTCTGTGGAGCTCAATGATCAGAAACGCGATTCTGGCAGAGGATCATTCCAGACCGATCGCCTCCGGCATGCATGGATTCGGCGTGTCTCACGGCACTGTCTGGCGCATTCAGGATCAGGGCGAACTGGCGGATATCCTCACGCCCCATCCTTATCCGTCTCCGACAGTGGGCGGACATATCGATCCGCTGAACACGCTTCGCACGACTTTAGTGGGCTCAGCACAGGTGGAACTGTATTCCGGCGTAGGGAAAAAGCCGGCGATGATTCAGGAAACCGGAACCTTCAATAACATGGTTGGAGATGAAAAACGGGCAGCGGACTTTGCGAGGGCGAATTTATGGTCCGGTTGGGCGAACGGATCCGTCGGATATCTCTGGTGGTGTGCGCATGATCAGCTGCATCTGCAGAATCCGCCGAACATCTGGGGGATGAATGAAAATGAACTGGGAATTTTACGGGAGGATTATTCTCCGAAGCAGGTGGCACATGTTTTAAAGGAAGCGTCGGAAGCGATTGCCAATATGCCCTTTGGAGAACTGCCCAAGCGAAGTACCGACGGCATTTGTGTGCTGCCCCTGGACGTAGATGCAGAACCCTATGCCTATACCGTTTTGAGCACATATACACTGGCAAAACAGGCCGGGCTGGATATCTCATTTTGCTACTGTGATCAGGAACTGCCGGACAGCGATCTTTACATAGTTCCATCGATTAAGGGATGGTCTCCGCTTCGGATGGACACACTCCGTGCGCTGATGGAAAAAGCAAAGCAGGGCGCCAGCGTATATATTTCTGCGGATAATGGAATGGTTGCGGGAAGTGAGGAATATTTCGGCCTGCTTTCCAGGGGAATGTATGACGTGCCGGAGTCGGACATTATGGAATTTGAGGACGAAAAGCTTCCGTTCTGCTACGGAAAGAAGTATCTGCTTTCTGCCGCAGGGGCAGAGGTTTTAATTGAAGATTCGGATAAAACCGTCATTTTTTCACGCAACAGGCTTGGCAAAGGGTGGGTATACTTCCTGAATTTCCCTCTGGAAGCATATACGGCAAAAAAAGCATGCAGTCTCACCGATCATGCTTATTATAAGCTGTATCGCTTTGTCGGAAAGGAAATTTTGGACAGGAAGGCGGCTGTAAGTAAAAATCCCAATGTTGCGGTTACTGTTCATCCCGTGAATGAGGAAAAATTTATCGCGGTGGCAATGAATTATTCCGATCGGGAGCAGCCCTGTGATATCAGGTTTCCCGAAAATGCCAGAATCAGCGTCTGCTACGGAAACGGTAAAATGATCCCCGCATGCAGCGCGGCGGTATTTGAGGTGAAAAGGATGGAGAAAAATGAGCAGGCTTGAGTTTGTGGATTATGAAATTATGGCAGCCGATCTCGGCCCTGAAAACTGTATGCCGGATATCGGAAATGTGGAATATATTCACGCCGGCTATACCCTGACATCGCGCATCGGCGAAGAAGACAGAAGGTATATCGGAAAAGGAATGATACAGACTCTTTTGCCTTATACGATTCAGGATAATTATGACAGGGATCAGAAAACGCGGATTTTTAAAGCTGCGGTATTGGAAAACAGCAGATTAAAGGCAGTGTTTTTGCCCCAGCTAGGCGGAAGACTGTGGTCTTTGTATCATAAAGAGCTTCAAAGAGAGCTGCTATATGTCAATCCGGTCTTTCAGCCGGGAAATCTGGCGCTGCGGAATGCGTGGTTTTCGGGCGGAGTGGAGTGGAATATCGGAATCAAGGGACATAATCCGCTCACCTGTTCGCCGATGTATGCCTGTCGGATGGAAAATGGGCACGGGGAACCATATCTGCGGATGTATGAATATGAACGTATCCGCAGCGTGGTATACAGCATGGATTTTTATCTGCCGGTGGATTCGGATGTGCTGTATATGAAAACCTGCGTAGAAAATACTTCTGATGAAGAAAAATATATGTACTGGTGGTCCAATATTGCGGTGCCTGAACGGGAGAAAACCAGGGTAATAGCGCCCTGCAGTGATGCCTTTCTTTCCCATTACAGTGAAAACAGCTATCTGGTTGATGTGGTGAATATTCCTTTTGCAGAAGAGAATGTGGACAGCAGTTATCCAAAGAGTGCCATGCGTTCCAAGGATTATTTTTATCGTCTGAAAAAGGAGCAGAAAAAATGGATTTCCGCAGTAGATGAGGATGGGATTGGACTGCTGGAGTTTTCTACCGATGAGCTGACCGGAAGAAAGATGTTTGTCTGGGGACAGGGTCAGGGCGGAAAAAACTGGAGCAGATGGCTGTCCGGAAAGCCCGAGCCATACCTGGAAATTCAGGCAGGTCTTGCGAAAACGCAGCTGGAGCATATTCCGATGAAAGCGCACAGCAAAATGACCTGGGTGGAAGGCTTTACCGCTGTGATATGCGATCCGCAAAAAATCCATGGGGAGTATCCGGCGGCGGTGAAGGAAGTGGAAGATTATCTGAACGATTTCATGCCGGATGCGAAACAGATGCATGGAATATTTGAAGAAATACATTTTTCAAAGATAGAGCAATACGGCTCCGGCTGGGGATATGCCGAAAACAGACTGCGAAAATTAAGCGGCAGAGAAAAGATCAGTGAAACGCTGAATTTTCCGGAACAGGCGGTGACTAAAGCAGAGAGAATCTGGATTGATTTTTGGGAAAACGGTTATATGAAGGAGGATAGTCTTCAGAAACCGCCGCAGAGCTTTTATACAGATCCCCTGCTGATTCCGATGTTTAAAAAGCAGATATATGACGGGAAAGCCAATGCCGGCATGTATTTACAGTTCGGAGTGACGCTCTATGCAAACGGCAGAGTGAAGGAGGCTTATGAAGCCTTTGAAAAATCTAATGAATGCCGTCAGAATCCGTGGGCGTGGCGTAACCTGGCCATGATTGAAAAAAATATATATCATTCGCCCCAACAAGCGCTGTTTTGCATGGAGAAGGCGATCGGGCAAAACACTGTCTGTCGGGGGCTGATGGTGGATTGCGCACAGGTGATGCTTTATGCAGGAGCGTATCAGAAGTGGCTGGAGGTATTTGACAGCTTAAACGAGAGCCTGAAAGCGGATGGAAGGCTGCGACTGTATCAGGCAATTGCTCTGATGGAGACGAAGGCCTATGAAGAAGCGGCAGGGATTATCAATTCCAACTTTCTTCTGTGTGATATCAAAGAGGGGGAAGTGTCGGTTTCACATATCTGGGAACAGCTTTATCGAAAGCTCCTTCAAAAAGAATTTCCGGATATGCCTGAAGAGAAAATTGGATTGATGCAGGAAGAAAGATATACTTTGCCGGCACATCTTGATTTCAGAATGGATCGTTAGGAAAAATCATTTGGGATAAAGGAGGATATGGATGAAAAAGAAGAAGAGGAAAGGTGAATTGTGGAAAAATACGGTGAAATACCGGCAGCTTGTGTGGATGGCACTCCCGGCGCTTTTGTATTTTGCGATTTTCAGTTATGTTCCCATGTACGGCGTTATTTTGGCGTTTAAACGATACAATTTTGCGGATGGTATCTGGGGAAGTCCCTGGAACGGCCTTGCGAATTTCGAATTTTTCTATAAATCGGGCAAAATGGTGACGCTGACCGGACATACATTTTTTTACAATATAATTTTTATTGTGGTAAATACGATTGCAAATGTGTCTTTGGCCGTATTTTTAAGTGAAACCGTGATGGCCGCACGCGTCAGAAAAATCCTGCAGTCCATGTCGCTGCTCCCTTATTTTATTTCCTGGGTTATCTGCAGCATCATTTTTTATAACCTGTTTAATTATGATTACGGTGTGATCAATAATCTGATCACATCTCTGGGCGGAGAAGCGATTCATGTATACGGCTCTCCCAACGGCTGGCCCTATATTCTGACAGCTGCAAATCTCTGGAAGGATATCGGATACGGCAGCATTGTGTATCTGGCCGCATGTAAGGGAATTGATCCGAATCTGTATGAGGCAGCGGCAATTGACGGCGCAGGCATCTGGAAAAGGATTCGGTTTGTGACGATTCCCATGCTCAAGCCGACTGTCGTGACGATGACGCTGTTGAGCCTTGGCCGCATCATGCGCGGAAATTTTGAAATGTTTTATCAGCTGGTCGGACAAAACACAAGAATCATTCAGAAGACGGACATCATTGATACCTATGTATTCCGCGCGGTGCTGGACGGCACGGATTACGGTCTGACGGCTGCGGTGGGACTGTATCAGTCCCTGATCTGCTGCGTGATGATCATGGCGGTAAATAAGCTGATCAAAATGTACGATCCTGATTACGCGTTGTTTTAAAGGAGGAAAGGATGAGAAAGAAAATAAACCGGGGCGATTTAAGCTTCCATATACTGGGAAATCTTGTGATCTGGTTTGTGGCAATTATGTGTGTCCTTCCTTTTCTGCTTTTGGTGAGCGGATCATTCAGTCAGGAAGCGGATATCACGCTGTATGGTTTTACGGTAATTCCAAAGAATTTTTCGCTGGATGCCTATCGATATCTGCTCTCAAGTCCGGGCAAAATCATATCCGGCTATAAAGCGAGCCTGATTGTGACGGTCATCGGCACCTGCGTGGGCCTGTTCGTGACAGCTATGACAGGGTATGTGCTTGCCAGAAAAGAATTTCTTCTGGCGGATAAATTCGCTTTTTTTATCTATTTCACAACATTATTCAGCGGAGGACTTTTGCCATACTATATGCTGATGGTGCGATATCTGCAGCTGAAAAATACATGGTTTGCGCTGATTTTGCCGGGACTTTTGGGCCCGTTTAACATCATCATCATGAAAAATTTCGTCAAGGGCATTCCCCATGAAATCTGTGAATCCGCACTGGTGGACGGTGCCGGGGAATTTCAGATTTTTACAAAGCTGTATCTGCCAATTATGAAGCCGGCGTTGGCGACAGTGGGAATGTTCATTGCTCTGGCCTATTGGAATAACTGGTCCAATTCCATGCTCTATGCCGACAGGGAAAGCTTGCATTCGCTGCAGTATATTCTGTACCGAATGTCAAACGGTCTGGCCAATATTGCAGATAATCCGGACGCGGCTTTATCTGAAGTCTCAATAATGCCGACCCAGACGGTGAAGATGGCGATGACGATCATCGCGACAGGCCCGATCATTCTTTTGTATCCTCTCGTACAGAAATATTTTGTACAGGGTATGACGGTCGGAGCCGTAAAAGGTTAGAGGATTTGTATGGATCAGAAAAAAGTCCGGGAGGTGATAGAAAGAAATATATGACGTTAGTTTCTGAAAAAAGGAGTTTTGGTTTTACGAAAAAGAAGGAGAATGATTATGTTTAAAAAGTTATTGGCATCAACACTGGCTGGATGTATGGTGATCGGAAGTCTGGCTGCCTGCGGCAGTACAGATACCGCGGCACAGGACAACGCTGTGAAAGAAACTGAGGCAAAGGCAGCGGAAAGCGTTTCAGAGCCCGCTGCAGAAAAGGAAGCTGAAACAGCAAAAGGGGAGCCCACCAATCTGATTCTGTTCAACGTATGCGGCGATCTGGCTGAGGATCACGATGAGGTATGGGGAAAGATCAATGAGATCCTGACTGAGAAAATCAATGTGACGGTAGAGTACAGAAATATTACCTGGGCGGAATATGATCAGAAATATCCGATGATCATTTCTTCCGGCGAACAGGTTGATATTTTATACTGCATGAACGGCACCTGGCAGAACTATGTGGAAAAAGGTGCATTCATGGATCTGACAGAGCTGGCTCCCGTATATGCGCCCAATTTATACGGCGCTTATTCCGAGGATCAGATTCAGGCTTCCAGCATGGACGGCAAGCTCTGGATCATGCCTCCCAACTACTCCGTTCAGGTAATTAACGGTGTGGCGGTACGCGGCGATCTGATGGATAAGTATGGTATCGAAGAGATCAAAAATGCGGACGATTTCGTAGATTATCTGACAACCGTTTATGCAAATGAAGAAGGTTTCAGCCTGTTCCAGGATAACAGCAGACTGATCCCCACCGGTTCCACAGGAACTGTCGGAGAGTGGTCAGCGCTCAGCGGAACCAGCAATCTGTTTTTCTTCAACGGTTCTGAGGGAGCAGATTATACCGATATCAGACTTCCTTATGAAATTGACAGACAGATCGCTGACTGGGAAGCAGTGAGCAGAGCTTACGAAGCAGGCGTTGTGCCCAAAGACGTTCTGATGACACAGGTGGTTTCCCATGAGGCATTTGCGGAAGGTACTATGCCTGCAGCATGTGTAAACACCGGCAATTTCAGCAGCACAGGAGTTTGGGGAAAAATTATGGAAGAGCATCCGGAATGGGATGTCAGATGGTATTGTTTTGATCCTGAAATTTCTCCTGTTGTGAGCCCGATTGCGAACGGCTGGGTAATTCCCACAACTGCAAAAAATCCTGAGCTTTCCCTGCAGGTGATGGAACTTCTGGCGATGGATGAGGAACTCAACAGACTCGTAAACTACGGTATCGAAGGAAAGCATTATGTGATCAATGAAGATGGACAGAGAGATCTTCCGGAAGGCGTAACTGCGGAAGAACGCGGATATAACGGCTATGGTTCCATCCACTGGAGCAAGGATTTCAAACTGGCTGACGCAGGCACATGGCCCGAATATGAAGCCACACTTTCCGCATATGTGGACAGAGGACATATTTCACCTTTGAATGGATTTACACCTGATTTCACAGCGGTGGAAACAGAGCTTGCCAATATGACTGCGCTGTGGAGCGAATATGTGAAATCTCTGGATTACGGCGTACTTCCCGTATCCGAAACCATTGAGGAAGTAAAAGCTGCGATGGAAGCGGCAGGAGCCGAAAAGGTTCGCGAAGAGTTAAAAGCTCAGATTGCAGCATTCCTTGCTGAATAAATGTCAGCAGCCAAATAGCAGGCATAATATTGCAGGCAGGATGAAATTCATTCTGCCTGTTTTTTAAGGTAGTGTCAAGTAAGTTATGAAAAACTGAGCCAAAAGAAAAAGGCTCATTCGAACCTTGAAAATTGCAGATATTGACACCGATAAGCTCTCCGAGGGCTTAGGGCGCTGCCCTAAGAACCTGCAAGGGACCAGTCCCT
>JAFUMV010000153.1 GCA_017482485.1 Lachnospiraceae bacterium | reverse complement strand
CATATCGATAGACAAAATACAGGCCAAACAGCACCATATATGCGCCGCAGAAGGAATAAAACAGATATTTCAGACCTGCCATAATCGCCTCTTTTGTGCGCTCATGCAAAACCAGAGGCATGCTCAGCAGAGTCATCATTTCGTAAAATATGTAAAAGGTGATCAGATTTCCGGCAAAGTCAAGCGCCATCAAAATGCCGTACACCATTAAATAAAATCCGAAAAACCGCTTTTGTTCTTTTCCTTTTTTCATATATTCAAAGGAAAAAAAGCCGGCCAATACCCATACTACAGAAACTACCGCAGCAAATATTTTTCCCATACTGTCCAGATGAAAATACACGGGCAGCCTGCCTGTCAGATAAAACAGCGTAAAGGATACTTCCGGCCCTGTCACAAGCCCCAACACGGAAAGCGCTGTAATAATCAGCACACATCCCGTATAGAGAGTCATCGTCCGGCCGCGCTTAGGTGTCTGTCCGCACAGAAGCAAAAGGCCCATCACAATCGGAAAAAATATGGGAAATAAAATCTTCAAAGACTCATTCATATTTCCTCTCCTCTATTATCCGAACATGGAAAGTCCGGATTCAATCCATTTCACAATCGGCTGGGAACACATGCCGAGAAATATGTTCAGCACAATAAAGCAGATCAGCGTCACCGCATAAACCTTCTCGCTTTTCATTGTGATAACCTGACAGTCTTCTCTGTGTTCCGGCACATAAATGCGTATCACGGTTTTCATGAAGTAAATCGCATTCAATATGACAGAGACAGCCATGGCAATGACTGCGGGCATCATTTTCATATTGTCACCAATAGCCGCTTCCGCAAACAGAAGTTTGCTCACAAAGCCGGAAAATATGGGAACGCCCACCATGGAAAGAGAACCCACGGTAAAGGCAACACCGGCAATTTTGTTCCGGTATCCGGCGCCGGTCAAATCCTGAAATTTACGGCTTCCGTTTGATACATCCGTCAGACCGATGGCGGCGATAAACAAAAGTGATTTGGTAGCCGCATGGGATAAAATATGGAAAACACTTGCAACGATACCAATTTGAGTTCCAAGACCAAATCCCATGTAAATATAACCGATCTGCGCTACACTTGAAAAAGAAATCATACGTCGGATATCGTTCTCTCGAATCGCGCTTAAAGAACCGAAAATCATGCCCAGCACACCGAATACGAACAGCACATTGATCACCTTACTGTCCGCAATGATATCAAATCCGATCACACGGTAGAAAATTTTGATCAGCAGGAAAATATATCCCTTGGAAACCAGACTGGACAGCATGGCCGCAGAGGAAACCGTCGAATATCCATAGGCATCCGGCAGCCAGGAATGGAACGGAAACAGCGCGCTCTTAATCGCAAGACCCGCGCTGATCAGGCCGATGGTAGTCAGAAGCGGAATCGTATATTCATGCTGTGTTGCCAGCTGGGCAACGCTTTCCTTAATGTTTGACATCAGCAGATGTCCCGTCAGATCATACAGCGTACAAAGTCCCATCAAAAACAGACCGGAACCCAGAAGGCTCATGATCATGTAACGTACAGCCGCTTCAATGGTACGTCCGATCTGCCGTATCATGATCAGACCGCAGGCTGCAATCGTGTTGATTTCCACAAAAACATATGCTGTGAACAGGTCGTTGGTATAAATCAGCGCAAGCAGCGAGCTTAAAAGCAGATCCACCAGAATGTAATACAGGTTATGCTTACTGTACTCCACTTCTCTTAAAAGCTTTTTATGACCGCCCAGCATGGACAGCAGCATAATCACACAGAAAAACAATGCCATACCGGCTTCCAGCACACCGGCTCTGATTTCGTTTCCCCAGGGTGCGGGAAAATGTCCCATCATATAGGTATAGGATTCTCCTGTCTGTGCCAGATACCCCAGCAGAATGGCGGACATAATTCCCACTGCACTGATCAGGAAAGTGTTCACCCACCTCGCTGCCTTAGGGCACAGCACGGAACTGACAATTCCTGAAAACATTGAGAGAATGATGGAAAAGAACGGAAAATTCTGAATAAAGTTCATCACATTCCCTCCTTTTTAAGCCTCATGGAAATCTCATCCAGATCCAGCGTATGATATCTGCGGTATAAGCGAATGGTCAAAGAAAGCATGATCGCCGTTACGGATACGGAAACCACAATGCCTGTCAGCACCAGACCGCTGGGAATTGGATTGATATAGGCGGAAACCTCCTGAACGCCGTCCACCACGATGGGCGCCACCCGCCCCGCAATATATCCTTTTTCCGCCAGATACAGATAAATAGCGGTATCCATGATATTAAGACCGATAATTTTTTTAATCAGATTCTTCTGTAAAAGCAGGTTGGAAAACCCGATGCCGAACAAAATCACCGCCACGGCTTCTCCATAGTTGGCAAACAAATTGGGACCGAACATTTAAAATCCCCCTTTCCTGAAAAGCGCATAAAATGCGTACATCGTACAGGCAACTACCATGCCGACGCAGATATTCAGGGGCAGAATCAGACCGCTGGACACAATAGCCCCCGGCGTTCCCAGCGGAATGCCGCTCTCCAGATGATTTGCACCCGTAAAAAAGGAATAGCTCTTTGCCAGACAGTAAAAAGTCAGGGCTACAAAGCAAATCCATTTGTAGGTTTTCTCTGTAAAGAACCGCTCTGTCTTTTCAAATCCGAAAGCGTTCAGATACAGAATCAGTCCTGCACCGATAATGGCACCGCCGCTGAAGCCTCCGCCCGGAGAAAGATGTCCGTTCAACACCACATAAATACCGAAAATGAAAATGATGGGCACCAGAAATCCCGCAACCTTCTGCAAAATAGCATCATTCTTGGGCTCATAAATCCGGTCATTGGCCTGTGCCTCTGCAATGGTCATTGTCATATCGTCTTCCGCTTTGCTGTAAACCTCCACACCGGGTTTTGCCGGTGCCTTCTTTTCCTTATCCAGACGCATTAAAATCAATACGGTCACTGTAGCGATAAACAGCACATTGGATTCCCCGAAGGTATCAAAGGCACGATAGTCCAGAATCATGCCCGTCACGATATTCACCGCGCCGGTTTCCTGCAGTCCGCTCTCAATGTAACGGGCAGAAACCTCATTGTTCACCGGATTATCACCATCTCCGTAATGCGGAAGCCAGGAAACATTTACCAAAAGAATGGAAATCAGCGTGATACAGAAAATCACCGCCGCAATATTGTACATTTTATGAAACAGCTTCAGCTTCGTATTATCCCTGACATCATAAATCTGTTCCCTCAGCTGAGCCCGCTCCTCCATGAGCTCCCGAATTTCGCCCTCCTTCTGTTCGTATTCGGGCTGCGCCTTCATTTCCACTTTTCCAATCAGCGTGTCCTCTTCTCCGAAAAACCAGCGAAAAAAAGCATTATTCTTCCTTTTCATTCTGTTCATCCTCCCCCATCATGGCGTTGATTTTTTTCAGGGTTACAAAAAACAGCACGCTGGTTACGCCGGCACCCACCGCCGCTTCTGTGATCGCCAGGTCAGGCGATTCCAAAAGCATCCAGATGATTGACATAATCAGGCTGTAAGACATGAAAATCAGAATGGAATTCAACAGCTTTTTGGAAAAGGTGACAGAAATGGCACACACGATCAAAAAGCCCATTAAAATATAAGCAAATATGTTCATAGTCACTCCCCTATCATCACGGTTGGCAGTTATCCTCTATCTCACAATAGTTCTCCAGCTCTTCATCCGTTGTCACTTCCAGCCTGCCGATCAGATGAGAAGAGACAGGAGATGCAAACCACAGAAAAATTACCACGAGAAACATTTTCAGGCTGGTAAAGTTAAATCCGGAAAAAATGATCAGTCCGATCAGAGAAATGCCGATTCCCAGCGTGTCTCCCATCGCCGCCGCATGCATCCGGTTCAGCACAAAATCGAATCGGAAAACGCCGAAAACTTCCAGCGCAAAAATGAGAAGACCGCAGCATAAAATTATCGTTCCGACAATAAAACGAATCCATTCCAGAATCATTTTTTCTCCCCCTTTTGCTTCTTTTCAAAATAAACGCCCATATATACCTTGGTCAGTACGATTACCGCCAAAAAACTGATCATGGCATAAATGATACAGATATCTGCCAGATATCCTTCCTTCAATAATAAAGAAAGAATCGTAATAATGACCATGACGATAGTGCCGATCATGTTAACGGCTACAATGCGGTCCGCCACTCTTGGGCCGCGCACTGCACGGATAAAACAGAATATCAGCATCACCGCAAGAAAAATCAGCGCGCCCACAAAAACTACATGATACGCATTTTCCAAAACAGGACTCATACCTTTGCCCCTCCTTCTATCTTTAACAGCGCCTGTTCAAAGGAACTGTTTTCAAGTCCCTGCGAAAGAGACTTGTCCAGACAATGCACCATCAGCTCATCCCCTTCCAGCAAAACCGTGATGGTTCCCGGCGTCAGCGTGATGGAATTTGCCAGAACCACTCTGGCAGTCTTTGTCTGAAGCTTTGTATGAATCCGCACCAGAACCGGCGAAGGTTCATTTTTGTAAGAAATCATCAGCATGATCATCGTCATATTCGCTTTGATGATTTCCCATAAAAGCAGTCCCACATATTTGAGAATCTGCCAGCTTTTTTTGAGAATAAAAAGATCCTTTTGAATGCTCCAGCCGATAAACTTGCAGCTAAACCAATAAACCGCCGCTGCAATCACAAGGCCGAAGAGCACGATTTCCAAAGTAACCTGCCCGTTGAAAATAATCCAGACCAGAAAATACAGAAAATACATATCCCGCCCCCCTGATTATCTATAAATAATATATTTGCAGATCGGATTTCCCTGAGAAGAAAACTTCTCTTCGTATTCCGTCATCACGTTCCCTTCGCACAGGCGTGCGTCCGCATGCAGATCGTAAGTAAGTTCCTTAATCTTAAAGCCGGCAGGCTCAAGCTCCTCCACCGCAAAATCAAAAAGCGGGCGGTTATCCGTCTTAAACTCAATGACTCCGTCCTTTTTTAAAATCTTATCATATCTTGCCAGAAACTGTCTGGAAGGAAGCCTTCTCTTGGCATGTCTGTCCTTGGGCCAGGGATCGGAAAAATTCAGATAGATACGATCCAGCTCGCCTTTGGCAAAAACCTTGTCGATATCTTCCGCATCCATCCGGATGAACTTCACATTCGGCAGCTCCTCCTCTTCCATCTTCTGAATCGCCCGAAGCAGGACGCTGGAATATTTTTCAATTCCGATAAAATTAATATCAGGATTTCGTCTGGCCATTTCCATGACAAAACGCCCTTTTCCCATGCCGATTTCCGCAAAAATGGGATTCTTATTTCCGAAGATTTCTTTCCATTTTCCCGCAGATGTTTCCAGATCGTGCACCACATAAACGCTTTCTCCGATCACTTCCCGGGAACCTGTTATATTTCTTAATCTCATTTGACCCCTCTCTCCTATTTTTCAAAGTGTAAAACGCTTATCTGTCAATTTTATATTTTACAACAAATGACAGGAAATGAAAAGTCCTTA
>JAFUMV010000152.1 GCA_017482485.1 Lachnospiraceae bacterium | reverse complement strand
CTGAGCTGATGGAGCTGGGAAGCGGCAGCCTCTACAGAACAGAAATTGTATCCATAAAAAAGGGGGAGAACGGAACACCGGGAGAAATGACCGGTATTATCGATTACAATCCGGATAATAAAATCGGCGTAATTGAAACGAATTCGGTGGAAGGAATTTTCGGCATTCTCAGTGAGCAAATGGCAGAAGATATACAGATACAGGCTATGGAAATCGGTTTAAAACAGGACATAAAGCTGGGGGATGCACAGATTCTATGCTGTGTGGACAAGGAGAGCGGTCCGCAATATTACGACATCGAAATACAGGCAATTCATCTGAATCACGACAATGTGAACAGAGGCCTGGAGATTAAGGTTACAGATGAAACACTTCTGGAAAAAACCGGGGGAATTGTTCAGGGAATGAGCGGCTCGCCAATCATTCAGAATGGCAAACTCGTCGGCGCGGTGACACACGTTTTAGTCAATGACCCGACGCGTGGCTATGGGATTTTTATTGAAAATATGCTGGATGCAGTAGGGTAAATATTTTAGGCGCTGTACAGATGGCATGCGGCATCAGGGAAATTAGATGTTTTTGCAGCTAAATTTCCCTGGTGCCGACCCCTTTTATCCTTCCAGAATTTCGTTTAACACTGCATCAGCCATTGCCTGATATCCTGCAGCACTTGGATGCAAATGATCTCCGCTGTCATATACCGGTAAAAATGCGCTCGGATGTACCGGGTCGCAGACCGCTTTATCAAAGTCCACAAAACCGTCAATTAACTTTGTGGTACGTATCCATTCATTGTACGCATTTCTCATCTCTTCTCTGAAGGATGCATAGGTTCTCCAGCCTTCAATCGGCAGAAGTGTACCTACATAAACTCTGTAGCCGTAGGAGCGAGCTTACCTGATATAATATTTTAACCCTTCAATCAGTTCCTCCACGGTTGGAAGGTCACTCATCGGACGGAATGGATTGACATCGGTTCCGACCGGATGAATAATATCGTTAATTCCCTGTTGAATCAGAACAGTATCCGCGCCGTCTGTTGGTACCTCGTGCGGAAAACGATGATCACCTTTAAGACCATAGGATTCATAAGTGATACAGCTGTATTCCCGTAAAATTCTGGAACCGCTGGTGGCGCGGCGGATAATGGCAGTATGATCATATCCTTCCTTCCGGCAGCGAAGTGTCAGGTAATCCGGCCAGTCCTGAGCAGTGATGGAATCGCCGTAGCATACGACCGTTCTGTTTTTGCTGCTTGTATAAACTGACACATTGCTTAAAAAATAAAAATAATGTGTACTTCTGGATATTTCAATCGGAAAGTCTGCAGTCTCAGTCTGATCTCCCAAAGCATAACTTCCGCTGGATAACGGCCCGCTGGTAAATACAACAGAGCGCATCTGTGTGTAATCCTCCAAATAAAAGCTCACATAAAAGGTGCTTTGTGCCTCAACAGGACAGGAGAGCACATCCGAAACAGCATGTTCCCCGGCGGGGATTGTGACAGCAGCCTGTCCGCCAAAGGTGACAGGAAAGAATGCGCCTTTAAGGAAAACGGTAGTTTTCGTAATTGTGATCGGTTCTGTACCACAGTAATTATCGAAAGTCAGACGGATGGCAGAACCTTCAAATTGTGAATAAATCGGATAACGGAGTGTAATATTTTTGCTGAAGCTTTCCGGTCTGTTTTCTGCAATAGATACCGCATTTCCCCAGACACAAGCCCAGTGCTTTGTTTTATTGTTCATAAATTTAAATCCCTTCTGAAATAATACTTCCAATATACGACAGGTGTGCAGAAAATACCAGTCAAAATTAGAAATAATTGCTGCGAGAGAGGGGCAGTAATGATAAAGGATGGTAAATGATACCAGAAAAGAATAAGATGTCCGGACTCAAAAATGTGCCGGGATATTGATTTCTCGGGATTTTTTTGAAAAAAGAGGAAATAAAAACGTATGCGGCGGAAAAACGACTAGTCGAAAGGTTAGTTCCTTTTTGGAATTTGGCATGATAGACTAATTCAAAGTGGGCAAATATTTGACAAAATGGTGAAAATGGAGAGTGACGAAAGTACATGCAGATGATACAGCGCAGACAGCTGTTGGAGAGCATCCGTCAGGAACTGCAAAATACGAAAATTGTATATCTGGAAGCCCCCTGCGGATGGGGAAAGACTGTACTTTTACATCAGTTGAAATCCGAATTGGGTGAGAAAAACTGCACTTTCCTGAATGAAAGTGATCTGGAAAAGGAACAGACAAAAGAAGACAGAATTTTTCTGGTTGATAATCTGGGTGACTGGATTATTTCCGATGGCATAAATCGTCTGAAAGATCTGATCGATAAAATGCCTCCGGGCTGCAGATTTGTGCTGGCCGGGCGGATTCCTCTGCCGTCTTTACTGTTTCCATATAAAATGACATCCCAGATCAGAATTTACGACAAAGAACGTTTGAAATTTACTCGTCAGGAGAGTGAAGCGCTGTACAGCATATGCAGTGACAGACTCAGTCAGGACGAGTGGATTGATTTATATGAGATCTGTCGTGGTATGCAATTGTTTTTGACGATGGCCCAAAATCTTTTGGAGGAAACCATGCATGATGAACATGAGATTTTTAGGCCGATGTTATGAAGCCTGCTTTCAATATTTTGAAGCGGTCTGCTTTAAGACATGGCCTTATGAATATCAGATATTATTGATGAAAACTGCATTTTTTTCCTGTATTACACCGGAAATTCTCACCAGCATATTGGGGTATCAGGAAAAGGAAGCCTATTACGTTATAGATGAGCTGGTAAACTCCTATGGAGCGCTTAGATTTCAGGGAGAGGAAGAATACAGGCCGGATGATTTTTTAACAAAGTTTCTGCAAAAACGGCAGGCTGCTTATCTGGGAACTGGGGAACTGAAAAATCTGTATGAGAAAGCTTTTGAATATTATCAGAAAAAAGAAGATTGGCAGGAGGCGCTTCGTTTTGCTGATTTGAATGGCAATGTGGAAGAGATGGTGCTCTGCCTTCATGAAATTTGTACATTAAAAACGGTGTCAGCACAGTTTGCAAAGCTGGAAGTATATATGCGCAGCGTGCCGGAAAATTATATTGTGGAGGATGCGAGACTTTTGTCTGCCTATGCAATGCTGGAAGCGGTATGCGGAAACAAAAACGGCTCGCTCAGGTATGTGCATTTGTTAAAACGTCTGCTGGCAGTTTTAGATCAGTCTACTAACGGATACAGAGATGCTTTGGCGGCTTATACATATTTGCAGCTGGCACTTCCTTTCATGCCGCCGGAACAGCTGTGGAAACAGCTTTCCTATGTGGCGGAAAATGAAAAGGACTCCTTTCAGGACTATCAGGTCACATTAAGCAGTGCCACGCCCAGCCTTTTGCATGGAGGAAGAGATTTTCTGTGTTACATCAATTCCGGGAAGGATTGGATTGCACAGATTCAGGCAAAAGCGAAATTTATTCTGAAAGAAGAATATGACAGCTCTGAAAAACTGTTTCTGGGAGAGGTTGCATATGAGCAGGGAAAGCTGAATGAAGCGCTGGGAATTTTGTCAAAGGCATTGGGTGTTGCCAACAATACCGGATGTCGTGAAAATTATTATGTGAGCACTGTTCTGCTTTCAAAAATCATGTTCATACGCAATCAGTCAGCGCAGGCAGCCGAACTTTTAAAAAAGCTGGAACGCTATTTGAATGACAAAGAAGAATATCAGAAGAAAAATCTGGAAGCTTATCGGGCCTATTGCAGCATGATGTCAGGGGACCGGGAATCGGCGAAGCGGTGGGGAATTTACAGATTCAATGATGATGGAGAAGATTTCTTTACCCTGAATCGTTATTGCTATATGATTCGAATTTATTTTTATATCATGAAGGAAGAATATGAAAGCGCACTGATGGTACTCCATCGCCTGCTGGAATATGCCAAGGATTACAACCGGAAATATGATGAACTGCATATGCGTCTTCTGGAGATATGTATTGACTTTCGACTTCAGAATTCCGGATGGGAAGACAGGCTGGAGGAGCTGATGAATGAGACGGAGCAGCTCGGTCTGGTCAGAATTTTTGCGGACAGAGGCGCATTATTGTATCCTGTATTTTTATACTTCAAGGAGAAAAGAAAAGAAAGTGCGTTTGGCAGTTCCTATCGGAAAGCGGTTTTAAATGACACGAAAAGCATGGCATTGCTTTATCCTGATTTTCTGTCTGTCAGCAAGATGTCGGCAGATCAGTTAAGCAGTTATGAAATGGATGTGCTGCAGTGTCTGAATCAGGGAATGAAAAATGCAGAAATAGCACAGAAATTATTCCTGTCCGAAAATACAGTGAAATATCATTTGAAAAAGATTTATCAGAAACTGGAGGCAACAAGCCGTTCTGAAGCGGTGGCAAAAGCGAGAAAGCAGGGGTTGATTTAGGTGGCGGAATACGACAGCAAAAAGAAAACCGAATCTTTATCCAAAGAGAAAATGATAAAAGAGCAGGAAAAGAAAGCGATGCGAGAAACCTTTGACCGCCTGACTGCGCCGGTTCATGTGACTCTGAATTCCTGGAGAGAGCATGAACGGATTGAAGGCTATTATGAGTTTCAGGATTATGGACATCTTTTTTCCTGTGACCGGCTGCTTAAGCTTGAGACAGTTTACGGGAAAGTGCAGATGGGCTACAATCCGAACCGCATGAGAAGCTTTGTGTTTGCCAACATGAAGACTAACCGGTATGATACGGTCAATTCCCGGTATCAAAAAGCGATGAAGGAATACCAGCAGCGTCCGGAGCAAAAGAAAGGTAATGAAAATCGTGCCTGGTTATCCGGCCGGTGGAAGAACGCGGCGGTGCTGTTGGAAAAGGCAGAGAATAAACCCTGGTCAGAGCGTTCCATGGAGCCTTATTTTAACAGCGTAAATATGGAAGCCTTATTAAAAACCATGCCTTTTTTTGGCGAAGAAAGAGAAAGGGCCCAGCTGGAAGAACGAAAGTCCCGGATCGTTGCCCTGCAGAATCAGGTCAGAGAAAACGCTCTTGAAAAAAACTGGCAGGAAAATCGGCAGATCAATCGTCAGATGCGGGAAGCCTCGGAGGAAGCTGCGCTTCTGTCAGCAATTCTGGCACGAAAGGATGCAGGAAAACGGGCATTTATCCGGAAACTCAATTATGCCTTTGATATCGATAAAAACAGCATGTTTGATTATTACAGAGAGCAGCGCAGACGTGCGCTGCGGGAAGAAATTTCTGCAATTGAGCCCCAGGAAGGCGAAGCGGCGGGAGAAAATCGGGATACCGAAGAGGATAATGACTGATACTGCCCTCCGCGTGCGTGGGGCGCGTGACAACTCGTACACGGAGGAAAAAGAGTATTTTGATGAGAGAAAAAATGATCAGAGAAAAATACTGGGAAGAAGCGTGTGAGATTTTTTCACTGACAAAAGAAGAAAGAGAGCTTGCATACAAACTGCTGGATGGCCCTATGGAACTTTCAGGCGGTCTTGCTGAGAGATTCGGTATGCAGAAAGAAGCAGAGAAGGGGACAATTTTGCCGCCTATTTTCGGACATACGGAAAGAGAAATTTTTTTGTATCCCGTTTTTGTGAGTTTTGTAAGCGGCAGAATTCCGAATCCGGAGGATGGTTCTCTGCCCCGGGGCGTTTTTCTGGAATTCCCGGAAGCGGAAAAAATGTATTGTGCAGAAGCGCTGGCGGACGAATTGGCTGGCATTTTTACCCGGGATTTTGAAAGCGACAGAGAAGGAATCTGCTGTGTGCTCGCCGGAAAAGAAGGAAGTCATTTTATTGCGGGACAGACTGCATACAAAGCGGCGATGCCGCTTCTTGTATGGGACGGCAGTGCAGCATCACAGACGGAGCTTTTGCTGACGGCCGCTTTGTATCAGGCAATCATATGTCTGGACCTGCGCAAAGCAAAAGAAGCGGTAAGAGAAGAATCAGAGCGGGCAGCAGGATTGTGCAGGCTGGGGCTGGATATTTTCGTGTTGGCAGAAAGTGCAGAACAGGCAAAGGAAATTTCGGGAAAAGTGGATTGTGTATTTCGGAAGGTTCCCATGCCCAACGAAGCGCAGCGCCTGCTATGTGTGGAAGATTATCTGGATAAAAACAGCCCATTTCTGAGCGCAGAGCAGTGTAAAAAACTGACCAGGGAAGAGGTTTCCATTTCGGTGCTGCTTCGGATCTTGCGGGAGCTTTGGCTGGAATTCAGGATTTCTTCGGAAAAGGCAGGGACAGCCAGCCTGGCCGTGCGGCTGCCAAAAACCTTGTCGGAAGCTGTTTATGAACGTGTGGTTTCCCGTTACAGACCAAAAAGCACTGTTCTGATCGGAATCAAACAGCTGGCGGCAAACAAAAGGCTCGAGGATTTATGGCTGCCCATGGAACATCACAAAAAGCTGACCATGATCTGCAAAATGCTCAAAAACCGGGAAAAGGTCATGGAGCATTGGGGCTTTGCGAATAAATTCAGCTATGGAAACGGAATTTCCATTTTACTTTATGGAGCGCCGGGAACCGGAAAGACGATGGCGGCACAGGTGATCGCCGCTGAGCTTGGCAAAGCTTTATACCGGGTGGATCTTTCCGGTGTAATCAGCAAATATATCGGAGAAACCCAGAAAAATATTGCGAAGATATTTGATCAGACAAAGCAGTTAAACGGTATTTTGCTTTTTGATGAGGCGGATGCGCTGTTTGCCAGAAGAAACGAAGTCAGCGATGCACAGGATAAATATTCTAATGCAGAAACGGCATATCTTTTGCAGAAAATTGAGGAAAGCGATGGCATCTGCATTCTGACAACCAACCTTTTGCAGAATTTCGATGAGGCATTTCGCAGAAGAATTACTTATATGATTAACTTTCCCATGCCGGATGCAGCACTGCGGAAGAAAATCTGGGAGAACGTGTTTCCGAAAGAGGCGCCTGTATCCGAAGAGGTCAACTTTGGACTTCTTGCGGAGAGCTTTGAGCTTTCCGGAGCGGCCATCCGAAATGCAGCGCTGCAGAGCGCATGGCTTTCCTCTGTGGAAGAGGACTGTATTACCATGCAGGGTATTCTAGGAAGTGTCGCAAACGAATACCGGAAGTTAAACAAGGCATTAAAGCCGGAACAGAAAGCGCTGATGGAGCGGTTTGATGCACTGATGTTTTAAAGGACTACCCAAACGGGTGGTGACCTCTTGAAAAAGAAATGCTATTCTGGTATCTGGGTAAGAGAAATTATTGTTTTGGTCTGAAAGGACAGTATCCTGACTGTCTCTGATGCACTAAAAGTGAGGATAGAATGGGACTTTATAATAAGAGTGAATTACAGACTCCGGAACCCGTCCGGAAAGTAAAACCGAATAAAAAGTCAAAGAAAAAGAGAAAAAAGCATGCATCGCAGCAAGGCAAAATCTTCCTGCAAAAGCGGCTGGCGGTAAGGCTTGCAGTAATTGCGGGCATTTTCTGTATTCTGCTGGCGGCTGCGGGCATCGGCGCACTGATAAACAGGAGCGTGAAGGCGGCGGAGCTGACTTTGGCGGCCTGGACCGATCTGGGCGGAGACTTTTCCTTTAATGACGGGACCAAATCCTCCGCATCGGGAATGTCGCTGTATAAGGACGGAAATGAATATGTGGCCTATGTGAAAACGGAATCGGATTTAAAGCATGTGCTTTCCGGACTGCAGTGGAAATATTCTGAAACATCGGCCAGTGGAGAAACATCTTCTTATACGCGAAACAGTAAAGTATACTTTAAACTGGCAACTGATATGGAGTACCTATTTGGATATGAAATACATTGGGCCGAAGCGGAAAGAAACAGTACGAAAACCGCATATGAAGGGAAAAGGGGCTGGATTTTTTCCGGTGATGTGTTTGATGGGCAGGGACATACGCTCACGCTGACGCAGCAGGCTGTTACAGGGGCTCCGAATTTAAATATGGGGAATCGTGATACAACCACGAACCAGAGTGAAATCCGAAATTACGGAATATTATTTGCCAGAGCGGAAAATGCTACCATAAAGAATTTTAAGATAAAAAGAAACTCGAGCAATCCATTTACTTATTCACATGAGAAAAATTCCGGAATTACGATTGTGGTAGGAGCCGGTGTAGTCTGCGGCGGAGCTACGAATACGACATTCGAGGACATCGTGGTGGAAACCACGGCTGAAAACCGAGCGATGAGGATGTCCTTTAGTTCTAATTCCAGTGACTATTCAGAAGGGAGTTTTTCTCAATTGGGCGTTGGCACAATTGTCGGATGCATGGAATCTGATGTGACAATACGAAGATGTACCAGCGATATCGAAATCGAGGCGGACGAGCGCAGTTCAAATTCCGGCTCTTATAGTTGGGTGTCCGGCGGCGTGATTGCAGGCCAGGCGATTGGTAGAAACAATACCATTACGGCATGCGCTGCCCTGACTGGATCAGAGTATGGGTATAGTTGCAATTTCTCTGAGCGGAATGATCCGAATCAGTCGGTTGAAATACAGGGGGATATTCTGGGACTGGCAGGAGGTCCTAATAATTATTCTCTGGAAGTGAGCAATTCTACTAACTGCGTGACCATTGATTCCTGTATAATCCACAGTTGCCTTTACCGAACTCTGGGCGGTGTGAAGAATGAAAAAACCGGCGGAGCCTGTGTTACATTCAATATGGAGAACAATAAATATTTGGGGGAACCGATGGGAGGAATGCTGGTTCCTGTGTACGGTCCCTGGCTTGAGGTGCTGTGCTATGGAGAAACTGAGGAAAACGGGACTGTTGTAAAGGGAATTGACGCATCGAGTTACAGTGGAAGCTATAATGATGAAGAACAGATACAGGCGTCCGACATTGACTCGGGAACGGGTAACTGGTTTTACGACACTCAATATGGCCTTCATCTCCTGAAAGATCAGTATCAGTTAAACAGTGCCGATGGCATCACGCAGGGGGATATTACCTTTGCTCCCCCAAATCTCCTGGATCCAACGGGGGCAGATTATCTGATACAGGTTCAGGGAATTCTGACCAATTGGAATTTGAATGATCTGACAAAGAGCGCGAAGGCCGAGGTGTATATAACAACGGATGGTTCGGATCCGAGTGATGAAACAACACCGACCGTTACATTGAATGGTCATGCCGGAACCGGTTCAGATGCAGAACTTCTGACTGGAGAAAATGATACAAAACTGTGTTTTTCGGGAACAGAAATGACGGTGAAGGCAAGAATCAAAATTGTGCTGAATTCACTGACATCCGGCACCGAGGATGACATTATTTTCTGGAGCGGTCTTGCGGAACGCACTTATACGGAAGCGGATAAGCTGTTGGATAAACCGGTTCTGAGCATGAGGCAGGAAACGGATAAGGATTATGCAGAGTTTGAGGCCAGCCGTGCATATGCGCTTGGTACCACGAAGATGAAGCTGACTGTGGCAGATGGGCGAAGCTATGATATGTTTTATTATTTCGGCAGCAAAGCGGGAATCCAGCTGGGCGATACAGATACGGATTCGACTTTAAGTGCTGATACCCTTCAAAAGGACAAATATATTTCTGAACTGACGCTTTCTGACAGCATGCTGAAGAATGAAGATTCCAATCAAATTTATCTCTATGTACTGGTATCGGCCACGCTGAATGGTGAAAAACGTCAGAAGCTATATGAGTATGACATCGTTACATTTGAAAAGGATACGCTGATGTATGTCAACCCGGAAAACAAGAGCCGGATTCCATCCGGCTTAGAGGTGAGTATCCTGGTCGGAAACGGAAAAGCGAATGAATTCCCGTATTCCGCAATGCGTGTACTGGTGAGCGAAACCCAGTTGACCGCTCTGCCTGCAACCTTGAGCGGACTTACCGGCGTCACGACTTATGACAGTAAGACCGGTTCGGGAACAGAGCAGGATCCCTGGTATCTGGAGGCCAGACAGAAGCTGACAGGAAATGGTGGAGACAGATTCTATATTTATGTGGAGCCGATTGTGAACACGGCGAATGCACCGCAGGGCGCGATCCCCTATGAGCAGCGTTATTCCTCCTATGTACAGGAATTTAACTTTACCATCATGGATAAAGCTGCTTCGGCATCGCTTTCACCTACCACAATTAAAACAACGGAATCCGGGGACGCTACCCAGATTCCGGTGGATGAAAAGATATATATGACTGCCCAGGGCAGCAACGATCTGATTGTTTATAATACCACCGGCAATTCGATTAATCCGGTCATCGTCAGCGATCAGAATACGCTGAACAAACTGAATGCATTAAAGGACGGTGCTGATGGATATGGCAGCAGGGGAGAAATTCTTTATTATGAAGATTCTTCTGCAGAAAAGCTGTATGTAAAGTGCAATAACATCTGGTATGAGATGGAGGATACGGATGCTGACACAGCAAACAGCCTGGACGATAGCCTGATGATTTATGAGGACGGGAAGCTGTATTTTGATAAATCCTATGAAAAGAAGGATGCACTGGTCTCTGTCATTGTCTTTTCCGAAGGCTACAGATATTCCGATAACGATATTTACAGATATCATGTGCAGGAGCAGGGGGCTGTAGGGGTACCGATTGCACTGCTGGCATCCGATACTACGGTTTCCATGAATAAGGTACTGAATTTCAGCAGTGATTCCGGCACGGTAATTTACTACACGTTAGACGGCAGAGAGCCTGAAATTGAGGTGGATGAAGACAGCAGTGAAATCACAATGCTCGGAAATACCATGCTTTACGATAAAACCAATGGAATTTCATTAACGCAGGAAAATGGATTTGCATATGGTGAGACGGCCACCATCAAGATGCTGGCATGTCCGGTGGAGGACGAAACGCAGTCGAATCTTATTTTTAATGATAAGAAAAAATGCAGTGCGGTTGTGACCTTTATTTATCCGATCGCAGAGCAGAATCAGGTGGAGGCGCCTGCCTCTTATCCGATAACCCAGCCAAACAGTCCGACTGAAGTGGTCAACGGGGCAAAAATTTCCCTGACCTGCGGTACCTCCGGGGCGGATATTTACTATACCACCAACGGCACGACGCCGGATGTGACAAAGGAAGAACAGAAATACAGCAGTGTCATTACGGTAGACGGCGATTACGGCAGTTATTATACCGTGAAAGCGATTGCTCATAAGGAGGGCATGAAAGACAGCGAGATTTCCACCTTTGTTTATCAGATCGCGCCGCAGGAAGTGGTGGGCGGTATTACGGCTACTCCCGGAACAAGTTCCAGTGTGATTGCAGGAGATCAGATTATCCTTTCCGCAGTGACGCCGGACGCACAGATTTTTTATACCGTAGACGGCTCTACGCCGGAAGTTTCCATGGATGTAAGTGGTAACAGCACAGAGTATATTTATGAATATCCGACACTGAAATACGATCCGGAAAATCCGATTACGGTGACAGAAGGAAACGGTTATTTTATCATTCATGCCATTGCGGTAAAGGCAGATATGGAAAACAGCCCGGTGGCAGAATTTGTTTATACATATGCAGATGCGGTGGGAGCGCCTTACGGAAATCCTTCCCCGGGGACGGTGACGGAAAATACAGAAGTGCTTTTAAAGAGCGCAACAAAGGATGCCATAATTTATTATGAAATTTCCTATGAAGGAGAGCCTGAAGATCCCACACAAAGCAGTGCGGTATTCAGCGAAAAAGCCCCCATTGTGATTACCAGAGATACGGTGGTTAAGGCTTTTGCGGTTTATGAAAGAGAGTCCAGTGAAATCGTGACACTGCGTTATACACTGGCAGAGAAGATGGAAAAGCCCGGTGTGAATGTGAGCAGCGGTTCCATCGTGCCCTCCGGCACGAAGATCAGCTTCCCGGTATCAGAGGGAACGGTTTATTACACAACAGATGGTTCCGACCCCTCTGACAGCAAAAATGAGCTGGTCAATTCCGGAAGCAGCGTCGTGATCACCGGTAAAGCAGGAGATAAGATCACTATCAACGCCTGCACGAAAAAGACCGGTGCGACCACCAGTGAGGTGGTGACCTGGACCTACCAGATCAGCCAGTATCCCGGCGGTGTTTCGGCGGATACAGAAAGCGGGACCGTACTTTCCAAAGGAGATATGGTTCATCTGATTACGGATGTTACCGGCGGAACGATTTACTATACCCTTGGTTCCGGCAGTCCGATCAATTCCGGAACCGCAGGAAACAGCGTGACAATCACCGGAGAAGCCGGGGCGGAAGTGACCCTGAAAGCGGTGGCAGTGGCGCCGAATACGGAAATGACCGGCAGCTATGCTTCTTTCCAGTATAAGCTGATGGAGCAGCTGGCAGCGCCTCATGCTTCCATGAAAAACGGAACTGTCCTGACAGAAGCGACAAATCTGGTGCTGAAAGCCAACAAAGGAAAAATCTATTATACCATAGACGGTTCCACACCGGACCGCACCAGTTACTTATATGAATATCCCATCGTGATTTATAAGGATACGATCGTAAAAGCCATTGCCATTGCAGAAAATTATGAAGACAGTGAAGTGAGCTTTTTCTCCTTCACCTTTGCACCGCAGGTAAGCGGGCTTAAAGCATCCAAAGGATCGGGAACACTTGATTTTGGGGAAGTGATCACACTGAGCGCCGATGACGGCAGCGCTGTGATTTACTATACCACAGATGGTTCAGAGCCGGATCCGAATGCGGAGGAAGGAACATTTCTTTATAATTCGGAAGAAGGAATTCGAATCAGCAGGAACGTTTCCATTAAGGCAATCGCGGTGCAGGACGGCAAACAAAACAGTGATGTGCTCACCCTTTCCTATACCGTAGATACGATACCTGCTCAGGAAGAAAAACTGGCAGAAGAGGCGGCCCAAACCCAGAGCGGTCTGGAAGAGTTAAATACCGATCAGCTGGAAGAAAGACGTGCTTCTGATGACGGAAAGTCGGATGGAGAAACGGTCATTGCCAAAGATATCAACAGTGGAGCCCTGGTCAAAGGAAAAGAAGGCGTATTGCCCTCTGTGATCACCATGAATTCAAAAGTGATTTCCATTTCCAAAGAGGCCAATCGGGAAGCAAAGAAGCTTTTCGGTGATGAGTATGAGTTTTTAAGCAATTATGAATTCGCTCTTTACGAAAACGGAAGGCGCATTCAGCCGGATGGAACGGTGGAGATCGGAATTCCGATTCCGGAAGGTTATGAGAATGCTGATGTAGTCATCGTTTATAATAACGAAAAAGGGCAGATAACTGCCTGCAAAACAAGAAGAGAGAACGGATATGCTTATGCGGATGTATCCCATATCAAAAATTTCGGTATCGTAGGTGCGAAACTGGACGAGAACGGACTGCAGGGATGGGATCTGGTCCTGATTCTGACGGCATGTGCCGGAGTGCTTGTATTGATCGGATTGATTATGATCATCAAAACCAAGAGAAAACGTTATATTGAGGAGTCCTGAAACATGTTGACTGATAAAGAAGGAAAATGCGTCAAGCAGCAGAAAAGTCCCAAAAGTGAATATAAAAGGCCGATAACGCGCAAAGTCCCTTCTTTTCAATTGACTTTGGGTCTGATGCTATCTGTTTTATGCGTCTTTTTGGCTGCGGGGCTGTTTTTGTCATCTTCCAAAGCGATGGAAGAGCTGAAGTTTGTAACCAATAATAACGTACAGCTGAATACCCAGGGCAGCTCCTGGGCGGTGATGGACGGCGCAAAGGTATACATTGACAACTACACACAGGACAGCGGCATTGAGATTTATTACAAATTCTATGATGCAGAACTGGCCGACACCTCGGGAATTGTGCTGAAACAGGAGGGCACAAAATACGCAGAGGGTGCTTCGATTACGCTGAACCGGTCGGCATCTGAGGATGGCAGGACTTATTTCTATGTGCAGCAGTTTGAAGGGGAAGAGTCCAGAATGGACTGCTATAAGATCAGCTTTTATGAAAAGGCTGCGGTTGTTACCGTGACTCCCGAAACGGCAGATAATGAAATGGCAACCTTACGGGCCGGAGATACCATCCGGTTTGCCGGAAGCGGAGCGCTCTACTATACACTGGACGGAACGGCGCCGTCTTTCGTGCGTACGAAGAAAGGAAATGCCGGAGATGTGACTGTAAATGGAGAAGATTTCAGCCTGGGCAGCAGTTCCATGCAAAAGCTTCCGGTCAGCAATTCCCTGGAGGTTTTAGCTGACTGGATCAGTCAGGAAACAATTACCATTCGTGTTATCTCCTGTACAGATGGAAATGATTTCAGTCCGGTTGCCACATTCCGGTATAAATTTGGACAGGATCAGGTGGCGTCTCCGACAATATCACCATCGACTACGGCAGAGTCGCCTGTGACAGTTCCGGATGAAACCAATGCAGCACTGTCCTGTGAAACCGAGGGTGCGACAATCCTTTATACATTGAGCGGAAATGTTCCGACTTACACCATCATGCAGGAGGATTTGGGAGGGGCAGTCTCCTATTACCTGCAGCCGGGAAGCGGAACCTATATCTATGAAAATAAAATCGCAGTGACCGGAAATCCGGGCAGCGAGTTTACCATCACTGCGATGGCGGTTAAATTTAATGAAACCTATGGCCTCAAGGTCATGAAGGATTCGGAACCGGTACAGTTCGTATATCGTTTTGCCGATATGGAAACTGCGTCAGCGCCGGAAAGCTCACCGGAATCCGGTACATCACTGGCTCTTGGGGATAAAATCTATTTGAATACACTGACCTCAAACGGTACGATTTTGTATACCACAGACGGAACATCGCCTTCTTATACCTTTGATGAGCAGTCAAAGAAAATTGTGCCGGCAGAGGGAACAGTGATTTATGGGGAGAAATATTCCTGGATAACGGCGGATGAGGAAGCAGGCGCCTCCAATGGAAGCAGTTTTCTCATTCAGGCAAAAACAATCTGTATTGATATGGAAAGTGGAGAAAAGCTTCTGGAAGACAGCCCGGTAGTTCAGCTTTCCTTTTCCATAAATGATGCGGAAACGGTTGCGGCACCGACCGCCACACCGACCACCAAAGAGAGCAGCCCGACAACAGTGGAAGCGGGAGATAAGATTTTGCTCAATACGGTGACTTCCGGAGCAAAGATTTACTATACAACGAACGGATCTGCACCGGTTCTGGATGATCAGGGTAATCCGAAAAACGATGCCACAAAGCTTTACAGCGGACAGCAGGCCTATATCGTACCGGAAGGAACCGGGTATCTGACGATTACAGCGATGGCTGTAAAGGACGGGATGAACAACAGCGCGGTGGCACAGTTTACTTATCAGTACCCTGGAAGCGTAGCGCCTCCCTATTGTACTCCGGCGGAGGGAACTGTCAGCATTAATACGGAAGTGGAGCTGGCAAGTCTGGATAAGGATGCGTTGATTTACTACACGCTGGACGGATCGGATCCTACGGAAATAACCGGAAGACTTTATTCGGATCCCCTTTTGCTGACAGAGGACACCACCATTAAGGCAATCTGTGTGCTGGATGGAATCAGCAGTTCTGTGAGAACATTCCAGTTTACGGTATCTCCGGTATTGATGCCGCCTACACCGTCCATTAAGAGCGGTTCGGTGGTGACGAGCGGAACCACAATAAAGCTGAGCGCTCAGAGCGGAGCAGAAATCGCCTATACAACGGATGGAAGCAATCCCAAAACCGGTTCCCCCATGTCCGGTGATACGGTGACGATTACCGGAAAAGCCGGAGAAACCATTACATTGATTACATATGCAAAAGGCTCTGATTTTTCAGATTCCCAGACTGCAACCTATGTTTATACCATCAGCAATTATGAAAACGGAATTACGGTGACGCCGGAAAGCGGAAGCAGTGTACAGGCCGGTGATGTCATCAGAATGGATACAGATGTTACAGATGCGGTAATTTATTATGAAACCGGCGGCGCTGCTCCCACTTCTTCCAGTGCCCAGGGAAGTCAGGTGACAGTTCCTGTTTCCGATGGAGATGACAAGTTTATTTTAAAAGCGGCAGCGGTGGCAGGAGGAACGAGTTTTCCGAATGCGGTGGGAACCTGGCAATACACCTATTTGGAAGAACTGGTGGCGCCGAAGGCATCCATTCCCGATCTGGCTGTTTTGTTAAGACCTCAGGAAATTGAACTGACCGCAGAAGAAGGGGATATTTATTATACGGTGGACGGCAGCTGGCCTGATGAAAATGCCAATTTGTACACCGAAAAAATCACGGTGGATGAGCAGCTGACGATTCTCGCCTTTGCGATGAATGAAGAAGGTGCAAAGAGTGAAGTGGTATCCTTTACCTATACGTTTGCTTCTCAGGTGGAAAAACCGCAGTTTTCCATTTACGGCGGAGAGGTGGAAACGGGAACGCTTCTGACAATCCGTTCTGAGACGCCGGATGCGGTGATTTATTATACGCTGGACGGACAGGTGCCGGATATAGAAAATCCCTCCAACCTGTATACCTATTCCGGTGCGATTACCATCAATAAGCCTGTGAATATCAAAGCGATTGCGGTAAAAGACAGGATGACGAACTCGGAAGTGACCAGCGCGGTATTTACGGTTAAGGAAGCCGAAGTACAGGAAGAAAAAGCGCAGGAGGAAGAAAAGATTTCTGCTTCGGGCGGCAGTCGGCTGATGAGCAGAAGGTCCTATTTAAACAGCGGTTCCGGACCGTCCTATACGGATTTTGTATTGAAGAGTCCCATGACGGGCGTGGTGCTGTCTGCAAAAGAAGGAACGCTTCCGGCAGATGCGCAGATTGAAGTGACACAGACGGCGGTTGACAGTGCGTTAAACAGATCAGTGCAGGAAAGTGCAGGAGACGATTATGGTGCAGTGGCAGGTTATGAAGTGTTGGCCATGCAGAACCAGGAAGCGATTTCCATTACGGAAAATGTGGAAGTGGGCTTCCCGATTCCGCAACAGTATCGAAACTGTGCAATATCCATCGCCAGCGTGGACGAAGAGGGAAATGTGGAGCTCTTTGACACGAGAAGAGATCACGATATGGCCTATGCGTTTGTGAACAGACTGGGAGATTACTGTCTTGTAGCTCCTGTATATCTGGAAGAAACAGAAGAAAATATGGATTTTGGAATCATCATCGCAGGATGCACACTGCTGCTTTTTGCAGCCGGTTATCTGCTGCTTCGGTTCGCAAAAAAGAAAGGGGAAACGGATGAACAACCGTAAGTTTTATTCTTTTAACAGAAATCATTATTATTATGGAAAGCTTCTGACATCCAGAGATTTTTCCATGGAGCAGGAATATATGAATGACAAGCGTCGGCTTGGCAATCTGATGCTGCATGGAAGCGGAATCGTCTCCGGTCTGAAGGTGGTGGCCGCAGATGATACCGCAGTGATACTGCAGTCCGGCTTTGCTGTGGATGGCGGCGGACGTGAAATCGTGGTTCCGGAAACAGAAGTGATCAAGCTGGCAACCATTGAGGGCAGCGCACAGTTAAAAACGGATGTGGCCTATCTGGGAATTTCCTATCAGGAGAAGGCGAAAGAAAAAGTATATTCTGTCATGCAGGAAGAGGGACAGGAGAGCGACACCGCCTATAATCATGTGGCAGAAGGATATAAGCTTCGCCTTTATGGAGAAGATGAGTGTGTGGCCGTATGCGAGGATACGGAAAGCTGGCTGGTAAAAACCGTTCTTTTTGAAGATGAGGATTATCGGATTACACAGGAGATTTCCAAATATCTGCCTGCAGACAGCGGTCTTTGTGCGCATCTGAATGTGGTAAAAAAGCGTCAGGCACAGGAACTTTTATCCGTGAATTACGTGTTGAGCGTGGATGGCTTAAGCGCTCAGATTTTTCCGATCAGCCTGGAAAATCTGAAAATG
>JAFUMV010000151.1 GCA_017482485.1 Lachnospiraceae bacterium | reverse complement strand
TAACTTACGATGGACATGATGATCGTTGCCATCGCAATACCGAGCAGTTCAGACAATACAGCCTTCTTAAAGTCGATCTCCAGAAGGGCGGCGATCAGAGAGCCTGTCCAGGCTCCGGTTCCGGGCAGCGGAATTCCGACAAACAGTGCCAGTCCCCAAAACTCATAACGCTTGATGGAATCACTTTTACTCATGGCACGATTTTCCAGCTTCACGATAATTTTCTCACAAAACGGCGCTTTTTTCAGCCATTTGAAAATCTGTTTGATAAATAAAAGGATGAAAGGAATCGGAATGATGTTTCCCACAATACAGAGGGGAATCGCTGTCAACAGCGGCACTCCGATGACTTTGGCAACTAAAAGGCCGCCTCTTAACTCCAGTATCGGAATCATGGAAATAATAAAAACAACTGCTTCCTTGGAAATATACTGCCCTAATGTGGAGGCAAACCATATTGCGATCTGATCCATTATACGCTCCTGTTCTCAATGTATTTTTTTAAAAAGGTAATTAAACTGTCCATTTCGGCATCCGTTCCCACGGTGATGCGCAGATAGTTGTCAATTCTGGGTTTATTAA
The DNA here is from genome assembly GCA_017482485.1 of Lachnospiraceae bacterium. Taxonomy (GTDB): domain Bacteria; phylum Bacillota; class Clostridia; order Lachnospirales; family Lachnospiraceae; genus Gallintestinimicrobium. Next base: position 6,051 of record JAFUMV010000151.1, on the reverse strand, counting down.
AATAGCGGACGATGATGCCCTCTTTTTTCAGCGCTGCAAACAGCTCTGCGGCCGGAATGCTCTCATGTTTTGCAAAAATGAAGTTCGTCTTTGAATCCGGGAAGGAAAAGCCCAGTTTGGTCAGTTCCTTCTTCGTGCGCTCTCTCGTTTCCACAATCTGAGCGGTGATCTGCTGAAAATAAGCATTGTCTTCCACACATGCCTTGCCGCAGGCGATTGTCAGACGGCTCATGGTGTAGGAATTGAAAGAAAATTTAGCATCATTTAAGTAAGCAATCAGCTTTTGGGAACCAATGGCAAACCCGATTCTCATGCCGGCCATCGCCCGGGATTTGGAAAAGGTCTGCACCACCAGCAGATTATCATACTTGTCCACCAGAGGCAGGGCGCTCACACCCCCAAAATCCACATATGCCTCGTCCACAATCACCACAGAATCCGGATTTGCAGCAATAATTTCCTCAACCACAGACAAATCTTCCATCAACCCGGTGGGCGCATTGGGGTTGGGGAAAATGATGCCGCCATTTTCGGTCAGATAATCTTCTTTTTTCAGATGAAAATTCTCATCCAGCGCCGGACATCTGTAAGAGATCCTGAACAGATCCGCCCATACGTCATAAAAGGAATAAGTCACATCAGGAAATAAAATCTGCTTCTCACTGTTGAAAAAAGTAAGAAACGCCATCGCAAGCACATCATCGGAGCCCACACCCACAAACACCTGCTGCGGGTCTACCTGATAATGCTCTGCCAGCGCATTCACAAGATCTGATGCTGCCGGATCCGGATATAATCTCAGATCAGCAGCATCAAAATTGTCCAAAACCGCCTGTACCTTCGGTGATGGCGGATAGGGACATTCATTCGTATTCAGTTTGATAATATCTTTACGCTTGGGCTGTTCCCCGGGAGTATAGGGGACAACCTTTCTGACATTGTCTTCCCAGCTCATATTCTTCTGCCATCCTTTTTATCTATTTTCTCGCCTGGTCATCGTCTTTGTTCATAATCTGAGCCTGTGTCTGTTCCCGCTCCTTTAACTTTTCCTGCGTCTTGGCCAGCTCCACAAACTCCTCCAGACAAAGATCATTTTCCTTCATATAGGTTGCCGCTTCCACGCCCACATAGCGAAAATGCCATGATTCATAAGTAATCATCGTCAATTCTTCCTTATCTTCCGGATAACGAAGAATAAACCCATATTCGTGCGCGTGTTCATTTAACCACTTGGCTTCCGCCGTATCGGCCTGAGCCCGATCCAGGCTCTGATGTCCCTTCCCGACGATATCCACTGCAAGTCCCGTATGATGCTCACTGGTTCCGGTCAGCGCAATCTGCTCTTTCGCCTTGAAAAAAGCATCCTTATAGTCCAGCCCTTTGCGCACATAATTGGCAATGGAATTTTCCATGAGGGTATTCTGCTTCTTATAGTCCCGGTAGGAGGAACAGATCAAAAGCTTCATGCCGTCCTTCGCGCCGGCATCAATCATCGCTTCAAGAGGCTCTTTCATACGCGCATCCACCTTCTGTCCGTCATAGGTTTTCACAAGCTCCATCTCATAATCCTGAGCCAGCGGATTGAGCTCATTGACAAGCAGATACTTCCAGTCATCCAGGTCCACTTCAAAGGGAATCTCCGGAATTTCCTCTTCTTCCAAAGCATCAGCCATGGCAGCCATCACTTCTTCTTTGTCCCGATATGCGGCATTTTCCGCTTCCAGCTCCTCTATTCTTGCCTGCGCTTCTTTTAACTGACCTGTCAATTCATTCTTTGCTGCCTGTTCAGACTGATACCAGACAGAAAAGTAACTGGCCAGTGCTCCTGACACTACAATTACACCACCGACCAGCACAACCAGCATTCTTTTGTATAACTTCTCTTTCTCCACTTTAATACGACACTTTCTCTTTTGCTTCTTTCAATCTCCCTGTACAGACTTTGCTTCTTAATAATATACCGCAAAACTGTCACGTGGTTAGCTTACCGCAAAACGGGCTAAGATACAAGTGTAAATCGAAATTTTTTGCGCCGACCTGCCGCACCACAATAAAAGTTATTCTTTATGCCCATAACTGACGAAAAAATCCGGCGAAAATCATCTTAAATGGGCGCATGCAAAATGCCCATCAACGCTGCCTACAGCATAAGCAGCTAATTTGCGATCTGTCTTCCTTCCGCATCCATATGATAATTTTCCCGAATAATCAGCTCCGAAACAGGAACAATCTGATATCCCTTCTCCTGCAGTCCTTCAATCAGGGACTCCAGGGCTTCTGCGGTGTATTTTGCACCGTTATGACATAAGATAATGCTGCCGTTTCCCAAATGCTTGTGATTCACAACCCTGTCAACAATATCCTTCACGCCATAATCTTTCCAGTCCAGAGAGTCTACGTCCCACTGAATCGGATAATAACCGCACTTTTTTGCCGTCAGAATCACACTGTTATCATAGTCTCCGTAAGGCGGTCTGAAAAGAAACATCTCATAGCCGGTCAATGCCTTTACTTTTTCATGCACCTTCATCAGCTCCTGCTCCTGTTCTCCCACAGATAACTGACTCATATTCTTATGATTCTCGCTGTGATTGCCCAGATCGTGTCCTGCTGCCAGAATGGCCTTCACGTCATCCGGATAATTTTCCACCCATCCGCCGGTCATGAAAAAGGTGACATGAACATTGTGCTTTTTTAAAATATCCAAAATCTTTTGCGTATCCTCATTGCCCCAGGCAGCATCAAAACTCAGCGCCACTTTTTTCTGATCCGTCTGCACGCAGTAAACCGGCAGTTCTCTTCCGTTAACCGAACTGGAGGTAGACACCGCCATTCCCTCCGGTGCCAGCAAAATGCAGGCCTGTGCAAAGGCAAGCACCCCCAGTACAAACAGACAGTTTTTGAACCCTTCGGAATGAATCATATCCTTCATTACCGGTGCGATGGCATAATGTCTGCACTTATTTCTGAGAAGTTGAAAAAAATCTTTTATCATTGCGCTTCCCGACCCTGTTATTGCTATAGTTTATGCGGTCGATAAAAAAGATATGTCCGGGGCTATGGCAAATAAAAAACGGAAAACTGTAACAACACATAAGATGTAGTCACGGTTTTCCGTTAACCGGAATTCTATAGTCTTTGGAAATCGGTTCCGCATTCAGACGCGCGGCATCTCCGTCATGCGAAGCTTCGCGCATCCGTATGGAATCATCACCATCTCCTGCGGTTCCGAAAGCGGTACATTGGATTCGGGATACTTTTCAGCCACAGTTTCATACCCGTCTGCATAGTCCCATGCAATTCTTTGAAAGCTTGCCTTTATGGAAACCGAAGGATGTTTGGAGGAAAAAGGAATCTCATCGCCTTGTGCTTTACTTACTTCCAGCTTCTCACCCGAAAAGCCGAATCTCCACTCGCCTTTTCGTTCCAGTTCATAGTCGCAGTAAGGAAACTTTCGCTCCACTCCGTCTTTCTCATATTCATGCCGGTGACAGGCAAAATCCAGGGGCAGCGCGAAAACTAACGGACCATATTCCACTGTGAAAAGATCATACGGGCGAGTGACAAAATGGGGGGTATCTTCAAATTCCACGGGGATACTCTCTGTGCCATTCCAAACCTTACAGATGGAATAATAGCCGCAGTTTTCCGTTTCCCGTCCGTTTATGTAAACTTTTTTCGCCCATTTGGGAATTCTGAACTTCAGTTCAAATTCTGTGGGCTGCTCTGCCATGACCGTAAAAGTGCCGCTGTGGCGGAACGGATATTGTGTGTCAATGCGCACGGTAACATCCGCTTCCTGAATTTTGGTATGAAGTTCGCAGGGCAGCATCATGGTTACCTGAATGCTGTTTTCTTTTTTCTGAAAAATACTCATGGCAAGCTTCGGCCAGCCCTGTCCATGATTTGCCGTACAGCAGCCAAAATTGGGTTCCAGTCCAAACAGGTGCGATTCCCCACTATTGGTACGGAAAAAAGATTTTCCCGGAAAACGCATGCAGGAAATCTGATTGACCTGCTGGTCATACTGATGCGTCCACATGTCATCACTCATGGAAGCCGGCAGCGCGTTAAATGCCATTTTTTCAAGACGTTCCAGCCAGATGTCATTGCCGGTTATTCCATACAGAATTTCGCAGGAATACATCAGCTCTACCACGCTGCAAAGCTCTGTACCATGATTGTTCCCGATTCCGGAAAGGCATTCGTCTCCGGTGAAAACGCCCACAGCAGTTCCGTTATACCGCTCCAGAAGCTGCCAGAAATATTCTGCACGGTCCGTACACGCATCTCCCAACAGATGACAGCTGACGGCCTCCGCTTTCAGCATCATCGCAATGTTTACGATATGCGTTTCCAGCTTCCAGTGGTTTAAAGGTCTTTTCCATAATTCGCAATAGTCAGAATAATCTGCTCCCTGCTGCTTTAATATTACACCCAGCTCTAAAATCCAGTTTTCCGGATACTTTTCATACAGAAAAGTCAGCGGAATGAAGCATTCATACCAGCGGAATTTTCCCCAGGAAAACAGCGAAAGCTCCCCTTTCTGAGCCATCTCATACATACACTTCACAGTGCGGTACAGAGCGCTTTCAATCATTTTGTCATCGGTGTATTCACAGTAAAGGGCAAATACTTTTGCGATCAGAAACCAGGACCAGATATCATAGCTTTTTCTTTTCTCCGGACTGCAGGGACAGATCCATCCATCCTCCTGCTGGAAACCAGCGATTGCAGAAACATATCTGCGTGCACGCTGCTTCATATCTTCATCATCCAAAAGAAACGCCAGCGGAATAAAGCCGTCCAGCCAATAGGGAACCCGCTCCCATCCCTCTTTGTCGCCGCCGATCCATGCGCTTTCGCGCACATCGGGCCAAATTTTGTCAAGATTGCCGGCAAGGCCATGCGCCTCAATTTCCAGCTGTTTTAAAAGCCATCCGCCCGGTTTGATTTGCTTTGGGCTGCAATAATCATACATGAATTTCTATCTCCTTTTTCTTCGGTCAGTCACAAAAGACATATTAATTTTATCACTTCAAAAAGAGGATTTATATAAATAATATACACATATATATTGCAAATATCACACATCAGGGATACAATCAATCTGGTGGGAAACGGAGAGGAAAATTATGACGGACAAACTGAATCTGGATATACTGCCATCTTACTGCTATTCTGCATTTAAAATATTTGCAGAGGGGGAGAAGCACGTTATAAGATATTGCGAAGAAGACGTTCTGATCATCATGCTCAGCGGAACGCTGTATTTTACGGAAGACAAAATTCCTGTCACCTTAACAAAAGGACAATATTATATTCAAAAGCACGGCCTGTTCCAGGAGGGCGTCATTCCAAGCAGTGACGCCAGATACTACTTCGTTCATTTTCATGGGAATTTTACGGAATGCATAAATTCGCTGCCGCTGCGCGGCGAAGCCTACTTTTCAGAGGCCTTTGAAGGATTTGAAAGACTTGATTTTTTACAGGTCATCAAAGCCTCCGCTGTTGAAAAAAATGCGGAATTTTACCGCATTTTATCAAAGCTGAAAACAGAAGGTGACAGCGGCCAGAATAAAAAAATCGTGCTGCAGATTATTACATTGATTACTGAAAATCTTCAAAAAAGCTATTCTCTGGAAGATCTGGCCTCTTACTGCGGCTACAGCAAAAACTACCTGATCCGTGTTTTCAAACAGGAAACCGGCCAGACACCCTTTACCTATATTACAGGGCTGCGCCTCCACCATGCGAAAACGCTGCTGACAGATTCCGACTTACTGATCGGAGAAATCGGCGAGCGCTGCGGATTTGGCAGTTATATCAATTTCTACAAAGCTTTTGCCGGACAGTTCGGCGAAGCGCCGGAGACGTGGAGAAGACGGATGCGGGGACTGAAAAATTAAGAAAGGGGCTGTGAAAAAAGCATTCCCTAAAAAAGAAAGAAGGACCGATGGTTCATAAGAGCCAAAGGTCCTTCTTTTTGTGTTAAAATTAACTTGCAATGAAAAATTCAACACAAAATTATTCTACACCAAAGCAGGCGGT
>JAFUMV010000150.1 GCA_017482485.1 Lachnospiraceae bacterium | reverse complement strand
CTGAACAACAACCGTCAGAAAATAAATGACTGCCTTGGCAATCCGGTAGAAATCGGAATTGCCGTGATCTGGCGCATTACTGATACAGCAAAGGCGGTTTTTAACGTGGATAATTACAAAGAGTTTTTATCCATACAGTGTGACGCAGCGCTTCGCAATATTGTGCGGATTTATCCCTATGATGTGGCGCAGAACGTGGACACCACCGGGGATGGCGAGCCGGATGAAGGCTCCCTGCGCGGCTCCAGTGAAATTGTGGCGGCCAGAATCCGGGATGAGATTCAGAATCGGGTAGAAGAAGCCGGAATTGAGATTGTGGAAGCGCGCATTACCTACCTGGCATATGCGCCTGAAATCGCAGCCGTAATGCTCCAGCGCCAGCAGGCATCCGCCATCATTGATGCGCGCAAGATGATCGTGGACGGTGCGGTAGGAATGGTGGATATGGCATTACAGAAATTAAATGAGAATCAGATCGTGGAGCTGGATGAGGAACGCAAGGCCGCCATGGTTTCCAATCTGCTGGTGGTACTTTGCGGCAATAAGGATGCACAGCCGATCGTGAATTCCGGAAGCCTGTACTGATTATGGCAGAAGAAAAAAAACAGGTTCCGCTGCGCATCTCCGCAAAGCTCTATGCTCAGCTTGCCGCCTGGGCGGAGGATGATTTCAGATCGATCAACGGTCAGATCGAATATCTGTTGACGGAATGCGTGAAACAGCGGAAGAAGAACGGAAAATATGTATCGGAAACACTGGATGAGGGGATCGAACTGGACATTTCTTAGGGAACAGTTTCATCCGTGCTGAGGTGGCTGTACAAAACGATTGTGGGAGTTTGCTCACAAAGGGTATCTTGTACAGCCACTTCTATAGGGTGGACGCCCGATATCTGCCGGGGTATATACGATAAAAACTGCTGGAAAAACCCTGATTGCATGCCCGAAAGGTTAAGAATACTAAAGATGAGGGTATATGGAAGCGGATTCCCTGAAAATACCCCGATATCGAAAAAATCTGTATATACCCCGATACTGTAGTCTGAACCATATTCAACTGTATTTGCTGCAGGACTTACCGGAACATCATTGGGGCTACTGTTACTCTTCTGTCACTTTCTTAGTGCCGGTTTTCCAGAAACATGTTGACAAACGAATGGTATAAGGCTAAAATAGTACCATGTTTTGGCTATAGAGCAATACGCTTTTGGCCGATAATGAAGAAAATCAGCGAAGATGAGGAATGAGTAAGAGAACGCGTCTTTTCAGAGAACCGCCGGGTGGTGCGAGGCGGTAAGACAGCACTCCGAACTGGCCTCAGAGCTCTCTCTGCCAAAGCTTTTTGCGAGTAGTGGAGAGCGGTAAGCCCCGTTACAGGCAATTCGAGTGCACAGGATTTTCCTGTGAAATAGAGTGGTACCGCGAAATGATCAGGCCCTTTCGTCTCTATAGTAGTGGAGAGAAAGGGCCTTTCTTATGCGCAAAAGGAGAAACAGATGGAAAAAGTATACAATCCCAAAGAGATTGAGAAAAAGTGGCAGAAAATCTGGGAAGAGGAAAAGGCTTTCGCTGCATCCCAAGACTATTCCAAGCCGAAGTATTATGCTCTTGTAGAGTTTCCCTATCCTTCAGGTCAGGGACTTCATGTAGGACATCCCCGTCCGTATACGGCTCTGGATATCGTTGCAAGAAAGAGAAGAATGGAAGGTTATAACGTACTGTATCCCATGGGTTGGGATGCATTCGGACTTCCTACCGAAAACTATGCCATCAAGAATCACATTCATCCCAAGATCGTAACAAAGAACAATGTACACCGTTTCAAAGAACAGCTTCAGTCCCTGGGCTATTCCTTTGACTGGGACAGAGAGATTAACACCACAGATCCCAACTATTATCACTGGACACAGTGGATTTTCCTGAAATTATTCAAGGCAGGCCTTGCTTACAAGTCCGAGATGCCCATTAACTGGTGTACTTCCTGTAAGGTCGGCCTTGCCAACGAAGAAGTGGTAAACGGTCACTGCGAACGCTGCGGCGCTGAAGTTGTCCGCAAGGTAAAGAGCCAGTGGATGTTAAAGATCACGGAGTATGCTGACAAGCTGATCGATGGCCTTGATGGAGTTGATTACATTGAGCGCGTTAAGGTTTCTCAGAAAAACTGGATCGGTCGTTCCTATGGTGCAGAAGTTGATTTCTCCATCAAGGATAAAGAAGAAAAGCTTCGCATTTATACCACCAGACCGGATACTCTGTTCGGTGTTACCTATATGGTAATTTCGCCTGAACATCCTTATATCGCAAAGTTTGCGGATGAAATCAAAAATATGGATGAAATCAAAGCATATCAGGAAATGGCTGCGAAGAAGTCCGACTTTGAACGTTCTGAACTTGCAAAAGAAAAGACCGGTGTCAAGATTGACGGTCTGACTGCAATCAATCCTGTAAACGGTGTGGAAATTCCGATCTGGGTTTCTGACTATGTACTGATGAGCTACGGTACCGGCGCGATCATGGCAGTTCCGGCTCATGACGAAAGAGACTGGGAATTTGCAAAGAAATTCGACATGCCCATCATTCAGGTTGTGGAAAGCTCTCAGGGACCTGTTGATGTGCAGGAAGCTGCCTTTACCGATGTTGCTACCGGCAAGCTTGTAAACTCCGGCTTCTTAAACGGCATGGAAGTGGCTGAGGCGAAGAAGGCGATCACCGAATTCCTCACTGAAAAGGGCATCGGTATTTCCAAGACAAACTATAAGTTAAGAGACTGGGTATTCTCCAGACAGCGTTACTGGGGCGAACCTATTCCGATTGTAAAATGTGAAAAATGCGGCTATGTTCCTGTTCCTGAAGAACAGCTTCCGTTAGAGCTTCCCGAAGTTGAAAGTTACATGCCTACCGATAACGGAGAATCTCCTCTGGCAGCGATGAGAAGCTGGGTAGAGACTACATGTCCCTGCTGCGGCGGCAAAGCGGAAAGAGAAACCGACACCATGCCTCAGTGGGCAGGTTCTTCCTGGTATTTCATCCGTTATATTGATCCTCACAACAACGAGGCGCTCGCAAGCAAAGAGGCTATGAATTACTGGCTTCCTGTTGACTGGTACAACGGCGGCATGGAGCACACCACACTGCACTTACTGTATTCCCGTTTCTGGCATAAGTTCCTTTATGATCAGGGCGTGGTGAACTGTCCTGAACCTTATCAGAAGCGTACCTCTCATGGCATGATTCTTGGTGAGAACGGAGAAAAGATGAGCAAATCCCGCGGCAACGTGGTAAATCCGGATGATATCGTAAATGAATTCGGCGCTGACACCCTTCGTACTTACGAAATGTTCATCGGTGCGTTTGAATTAAGCGCAGCATGGAGCCAGGAGGGTGTTAAAGGATGCCGCAGATTTTTGGAGCGTGTATGGAAGCTTCAGGAAATTGTGACAGAAGAAGAGGGCTATTCCAAGGAACTGGAAACAAAGATGCATCAGACCATCAAGAAGGTTTCCGGCGACTATGAAAGCCTGAAATACAACACCGGTATCGCTGCAATGATGTCTTTAATCAACGACTTCTACAAGGCCGGAAAGGTGACAAAGGATGAGTTTAAGACATTGCTGATTCTCTTAAACCCTGTAGCACCTCATATCACGGAAGAGCTCTGGCAGAATATGGGTTATGAAGGACGTCTTTATCAGGCAGCATGGCCTGCATGGGAGGAAGCAAAAACGGTGGAATCCGTAATCGAAATTGCGGTTCAGGTAAACGGCAAGGTTCGTGCAACCATTAAGATCCCTGCAGATTCCACAAAGGAAGCAGCCATTGCAGCAGGCAAGGAAGCGGTTGCAGATAAGCTGACCGGCAATATTGTAAAAGAAATTTATGTTCCCGGCAGACTGGTAAATATCGTACAGAAATAATGATCTTTTTAAGCGGTTGACTGTAAAGTCAGCCGCTTTTTCTGCACCGGGAAAGTCTCCCGGCTTTTCCGGCGCAGAAAAAACGCTCCACGGAGGATGGGCACTATTTTTACTTTCACAGAATGAACACAATTTTTTCCGAAATAAAACACAATTTTCCCTCTTTTTGAACACATTTAACGAATATAGTAAGACAGTAGGAAAAGCAGTGACTACATATCAAAGAGATGATGAAAATAGGGAGGATTTTGTCATGATTGAGATTTCGCATCTGGTCAAAAAATATGGTGATCATTATGCGGTCAAGGACCTGACTGTTACGATTCAAAAGGGACAGATTTATGGTTTTTTAGGCCCAAACGGAGCCGGAAAGTCAACAACGATGAACATCATCACCGGCTATCTTGCTCCAACCAAGGGTGTTGTCAAAATTGATGGAATTGACATGATGAAGGAGCCTCAGGAGGCCAAAAAGAAAATTGGTTATCTGCCAGAAATACCGCCTGTGTATGGCGAAATGACGGTAGATGAGTATCTGAAATTTGCCGCACAGTTAAAAAAGATTCCCGCAGCAAAGCGTGCCGAATCCATTGAATCTGCAATTAAAACCGCACAGCTTGAGAATGTCAGAAAACGTTTGATCGGAAATTTATCAAAAGGTTACAAGCAGCGTGTCGGACTGGCCCAGGCAATACTGGGGGATCCGGAAATCATCATTTTGGATGAGCCTACGGTTGGTCTGGACCCCAAACAGATGATTGAAATCAGAGAGCTGATCCTGAGTCTGAAAGAAAAACACACAGTTATTTTAAGCTCTCATATCCTTTCCGAAGTGAGTGCAGTGTGTGATCAGATCCTGATTATTTCAAATGGGGAACTGGTTGCCAGCGATACGCCGGCCGGCCTGCAGGAGAAGATGCAGGGAGCATGCGGTCTGGAACTTGTGGTCAAAGGATCTGAGGATGCATTGAAGACCGTGTTGAATGAGATATCCGGCATTTCAGAATATCAGCTTACTAATGCTGCGGATGGAGAGGCAAAAGCTCTCCTCAAAGAATGCAGCGGGGAAGATATCCGGGAAGAATTGTTCTATGCTCTGACTGAGAACAGACTGCCGATTTTATCCCTGCAAAAGACAAAGGAATCTCTGGAGGATATTTTCCTGCAGCTGACCGAAAAGGGCGAAGAAGAGAACATTGCTGCACAAAACGAGGATGAGGAATCTGACGAAAGCGCAGCTGAGAATGCGGACAATGATTTGAGTACAGATAGCAAAATGGCAGGGGAGGATGACAATCATGTTGGCAATTTATAAAAAAGAATTAAAAACATTCTTTACAACGGTGACGGGCTGGCTGTTTATCGCGGCTCATATCGCACTTGCCGGACTGTATCTGCTCGCCATTAACCTGTTGTCCGGTTATGGAAATGTGGCGGATACCGTTTCAAACATTCTGTTTTTACTGTTATTGACCACACCGGTTCTTTCTATGAGAATTCTGGCAGAGGAAAGAAAACAGAAAACCGATCAGTTGATTTTAACTTCGCCGGTTTCCGTGTCCAAAATTGTGGGCGGAAAGTATCTGGCAATGGCGACTGTATTTACGGTTCCTGTACTGGTGATGGCAACATTTCCGCTCATTTTGACAAAGTTTGGTTCAGTTGCGGTCATGGAAAGCTATACCGCTATTTTGGTTTATTATCTGTTCGGCCTGACCTGCCTGGCAATCAGCCTGTTTGTGTCATCTCTGACAGAGAGTCAGGTAATTGCAGCAGTTTTAAGCTTCGCTGTGCTGTTTATCGGGTACATGATGTCCTCCATCTGTTCTTTGATTTCCTCTGGCGGAAATTTACTGACCCGGATTCTTGGCGCATATGATTTTATGTCAAGGCTGGAAAAAATGTTGGGCGGCACACTGGATTTGAAAGCAGTTTTTTATTTCCTCACTCTGATTGTGGTATTTCTGTTTTTAACAGTTCAGTCCATTCAGAAGCGTCGTTATCATATTTCCGTAAAAACACTGCAGTTTGGTGCATACAGTACCGGTATGATTGCAATGGTTCTGGTGATTGCGGTTTTTGCAAATATGGCGCTCTCTTCCCTGCCTGACAGCTATACCAAAATCGATGTGACAGATGAAAAACTGTATTCCATTACGGATACTACAAAAAATCTGGTGAAAAATCTGAATGAGGACGTAACGATTTATATTCTCGCCAATGAAAATACGCAGGATTCTACCTTGGCAGCGACCCTGCAGCGTTATGAGGAGCTGAGTGATCACATTAAGGTCGTTTATAAGGATCCTGTGGTTTCTCCTGATTTTTATAAGGATTATACAGACAGCATCACGATGAATTCGCTGATTGTGGAATCCGAAAAACGATTCAAAACCATAAACTACAGCGATATTTACGAATACACCTATGATTATACTTACTATACGCAGGAAGTGACCGGATATGATGCAGAGGGTCTTTTGACAAGTGCCATCGCTTACGTGACCGGAGACGATGCCCCTGTTATTTATCAATTGACCGGTCATGATGAGATGAGCCTGTCTGACACCTTTGTAAGCGGTTTAAAAAAATCCAATGCTGATTTGAGCGATCTGACACTTTTAACACAGGACAGCGTTCCGGAAGATGCAGATGGTGTGATTGTCCTTGCGCCGGCGAAAGATTTGGGAGAAGATGATGCAGATAAACTGATCAGCTATCTGGAACAGGGCGGCAAAATTTTGATGGAAACAGCTTATGTTGATTATTATGCAGAAGATATGCCCAATTTATCCAGAGTGCTTGAATGGTTCGGCATTTCCATCGGAGACGGTCTGATTCTGGAACAGGATCAGGATATGATGTACCAGCATCCTGCGTATCTGCTCCCTGAAGTTTCTTATGACAGCCTTACCAATGGGGTATATGGAAACAGCTATGACTATATCATGATGCCTTATGGACAGCCGATTGTTGTGGAAGAGAGAGAGGATGTGGATGTAACCACACTTTTGAGCACTTCAGACAGCGCTTATGCGAAGACGGGATTAAAGGACAACTCGGATCTGACAAAGGGTGAAAATGATGCGCAGGGACCCTTTACGGTAGGTGTTAAGGCAGAAAAGGAAGTGGGTGAAAATACCGCGCAGCTGATTTTATATTCTTCCGAGATTCTGTTTACGGATTCCGCAAACCAGTACACGATGGATAATAACCTGACTTTATTCACCAATGCGGTGAGTTCCATGATCGGCGAAGAAGAGAGCGTTTCCGTACCCGTTAAATCTTTTGAAACTTATTATCTGACAGTACCTGCTGCATCCGCAATCCGGCTGGGCGTTCTGTTTATCGGAATTCTCCCTGTAGGCATGCTCATTATCGGTATTGTAATATGGATCAGGAGGAAGAGAAAATAATGAAAAAGCAGAAAATACAATTTTTGATTCTGATTGTTTTGTGCCTGATCTGTGTCGGCGGTTATTTTGTGCTGAAAAATCACGATTTTGAGGATGAAGAGGAGGCAGTGGAAACTGTCGTGACGGATTTTGACAAGGAGCAGGTGGTGCATATCACTGTCAGCGGCGATGTAAATTATGATCTCGTAAAGGACGGTGAGGAGTGGAGCGAGACTTCCATTCCGGATGAAAAAATCGATGAAAGCAGCGTAAATCTGCTGCTTTCACAGCTTTACAACATCACCACAGAGGAAACGGTCTTAGAATCACCGGAGAATTTGTCCGAATACGGACTTGAAGAGCCTTACCGTTCTGTTAAGCTCGTTTTTGAGGACGGTTCCACGATGACCATGCATTTCGGCGGCGAAAGTACGCTGCTAAATAAAGATTATTTTCAGGTAGAGGGCGATTCCAATGTATATCTCATTTCTTATTATATCGACACCTACTTTGACAAGGTGCCCGAGGATTTCATTGCAGAGGAAGAGACCGAAACCGCAGAAGAGGAGTAATGTAAAAAGGGCAGGCCAAATATAAAGCCTGCCCTTTGGCCGTCTGTTTGGCCGGTTGATTTAACAGAAATAGGACTGGAATTGCAGGGAAAAGTGTTATATAATCTTCAACATGACAGTTTTTGTCAGGAAAGTGAGAAATGATAAATGAATATGAATCCAATGAAAATATTACAGATAAAAAATGCCTGGGATAAATTCAGCGCAAACCATCCGAAGTTTGCCCCTTTTTTAAAAGCTGTCAGCAGCGGAGTCATCAATTCCGGAACGATTATTGAAATCAATGTGACCACTGCTGACGGAAGGACCGTGAACACAAATCTGAAAATAAAAGAGGAGGACATGGATCTCTTTCGGGAAATGAAAGATCTCATGTCATAAAATCGTATCGGGAAACAGATGATTATCCTTATTTCTTTTTCATAAGTTTCATGATCTGGTTCATTTTTGTGATCTCTTCCGGTGTGCTGTGTTTTTTGATCGCTTCAATGATGGCGGATACTTCTTCCTGGGTAAAGGAGATTTTGGAGGTTTTGCTGCGCTGCGCTAAAGCCATCAGATAGGGGAGCAGTTCTTTTTGGGACAGGCCGCTGCTTTCAAAAACAAGTTTCTGAAGAAATTCCAGCTTTTCTTTTGGAATATCCTTAACGGAAGGTTCCTGCATCCAGGCAGGATTTTGATGTTGTTCCATACTATGAACTCCTTTTGATATTTTTTGCCTGCTTGAAATATAGCGTCTAACTGTTTTCGGCACCGAAAGAGGACTGAAATAAATCGAACATGGCCTGTTGTTCGGGTGATAACATTCCTTTGAGCATATCCATGGGATTTGCGTTCTGCATCTCTGAAACATCTTCTGATGCAGCTCCGGAGCAATCCTCCGCAGACTGCATTTGAGAAAACATCTGCATCATGCCCTGCATTTCTTCATACATATCCATCGTTTTTTTCATATTTGCCAGCTGTTCAAACATGCTGCGTTCCGAGGGCGTACAGAAATTTTTTATCTGTTCAAAAATAGCGATAATGTCCGGCTTTTTTTGAGAACCGGAATCAGCGCCGCCGATTTCCGCTGCCAACAGTTCCTGAGGATATTTTTGGAAATGTTCAATTGTATATTGTAATTCCATAAACTTGATTAATATGGCCATTCGTCTGCGGCTGGTGACATCAAAAAAAGGGAGCAGGATTTTTAGAATTTGTATGTGATTGTTGGTATATAAGGTATCAAATGCGATTACTGACTGCTGATCTGTCTGATCCATTAGAGTCCCTCCTTTTGATGAAAGTTCGCTTTTCTTTTGATTTTATGTATAAAAGACAGGATTATGATATTTTCAGAAAAAAGGCATTGCCTGTTTGGGGCAATGCCTTTGCCGTTTTTGAAAAAGCCGCTGCATGATCATGCAGGATGATACATGCAGCAGTTTTTTTCAGTCAAAGGCGCTGTAATCAGCAGCAGCCGTTGTTGTGTCCGCAGCCATTGTTGCAGAAGAAGAGCAGGATAATAATCCAGATGAAGTTGCAACCGCAGCCATTGTCGCAGTCGCCGTTGTTTGACAGGGAGAAGCCGCTGCCGCATCCGTTACCGTTGCAGAAGAAAAGCAGCAGGATGATGATCCACCAGCAGTTGTTGTCGCCGCATCCGCAGCCAGAACGCATGTTATTACATCCACAGTTTGTAGCAGTTAAGTCACTCATTTTTATGAGCCTCCAAAATGATATTTATGGTTTATGATATGTGGGGGTGGTTGTCAATGTTTCCGGTAC
Organism: Lachnospiraceae bacterium; assembly: GCA_017482485.1. GTDB lineage: Bacteria > Bacillota > Clostridia > Lachnospirales > Lachnospiraceae > Gallintestinimicrobium. Next base: position 27,312 of record JAFUMV010000150.1, on the reverse strand, counting down.
AGAAAAAAATTTTAAACACAACTGTTGTGAATATTTCCTTCATATGTGATCTGCAAAAAACAAGGATTTCCTGTTTCCGGTAAGCCCGGTTACACAAAGTGCCTTTTTTTGACATATAATATGGAGAAAGAAAAATCATGGCAATGGTATGCAGAGATCGAAAACAAAGTATCTGTGCGCCGCTGTCATAAAAGGATGATATATGGATCACGTCAGAAAGGTTATTTGTGCTCAGCCATGGGAAACGATGCCGTATACGGGCAGAGGAGTTACGACAGCGCTTCTGGATACAGGATTTGCGATGCACCCTGATATTGGCAGAAGACTGGCTGCATTTAAAGATTTTGTAAAAAAAGAGAGGATTCCGTATGATGATTCCGGACATGGCACGCATGTTGCCGGCTGTCTGTGCGGAAGCGGAATCTGTTCCGGAGGCAAATACAGAGGAATCGCAACAAACTGCAGCATTCTGGCATGTAAGGTACTGGATGAAAAAGGCGATGGCGATATCGAACATATGATAGAGGCGATTTGCTATGTGCTGGATTCCCGAAAACTTTACCATACCCGGATCATCAACATTTCTGTAGGGCTTGGGAATAATGGAAACGAACAAAAGCTTTCAGAGCTTCTTGGATGGCTGGAGGAAGCCTGGCATGCCGGGCTTTTTGTCGTTGTTGCTGCCGGAAACGGCGGGCCAAAAGACAACTCCATTTCCCCTCTGGGGCTGAGTGAATCTGTGGTGTCCGTCGGATGTCACAGCGGTCAGCGGGGGAACAGTCAGACGCAAAACTGTGAATCCTATTCAGGCAGAGGTCCGGCCGGAAACAGGGTGAAAAAACCGGATATCGTTGCGCCGGGGAGCAATATCATTTCCTGTAATGCAGATTTCAGAAAAATGCCGTGGGGACATATTAAAAATCCCTATACGGCAAAGAGCGGAACCTCTATGGCGGTACCGGCGGTCAGCGGTGCAGCAGCCCTGTTATGGGAAAAATATCCGAAATATACAAATGAGCAGATCAAAGAGCGTATTTTAATGTCCGCAAAAGATCTGGAAGAGGCCTGGGGAAAGCAGGGATGGGGAATGCTTCAGGTTGGCAAAGCGTTAAATGGTTAAAATTTTCTTTTAAAACAGGATTGACAGTGATTGAATAATTGTATACAATTATACCCGTATTCAAAGACAGACAAATGAATGCGGTAATGCAGCGCATGCCGCCTGATTGGAGGAGAAAGTGCCATGAACACATTTACGAATCGTCCTGTAACGATGAATGATAATAAGAATCTGCTCGAAATAGAAGAGCATATGTATATTCTCGATGATGTGAAGAAACCCAATGTTTTCCGAAATATGTTCCCTTATTCGGAAGTTCCGAAGATTCCTTTCAATGATCGTACTGTACCGCACGATATGCCAAAGGATATCTGGATTACAGATACTACTTTCAGAGACGGTCAGCAGTCAAGGGCACCGTATTCTACCGAACAGATTGTAAAAATATATGATTATCTGCATCAGCTTGGCGGAGAAAACGGTATGATCCGCGCAAGTGAATTCTTCCTTTACAGTAAAAAGGACAGAGATGCCGTATATAAATGTATGGAAAAGGGATATAAATTTCCGGAAGTCACCAGCTGGATCCGTGCCAGCAAAGAGGACTTCAAGCTGGTGAAGGAAATCGGCATGAAGGAAACCGGAATTTTGGTAAGCTGTTCCGATTATCATATTTTTATGAAACTGAAAATGAGCAGAAGACAGGCGATGGAGCATTATCTGAGCGTGATTCGCGACTGTCTTGAAGAGGGAATAAGCCCCAGATGTCATCTGGAGGATATTACGAGAGCGGATATTTACGGCTATGTGGTTCCGTTTTGTCTGGAATTGATGAAATTAATGCATGAATATCAGATTCCGATCAAGGTGCGTGCCTGCGATACCATGGGATACGGTGTCAACTATCCCGGTGCCGTTATACCGAGAAGTGTGCCGGGTATTATCTATGCGCTGCATACCCATGCGGGCGTTCCTCACGAATTGATGGAGTGGCATGGCCATAATGATTTTTATAAGGCGGTGGTCAATTCCTCCACAGCATGGCTTTACGGATGCTCCGGTGTCAATACATCTCTGTTTGGCATCGGTGAGCGTACCGGCAATACGCCTCTGGAAGCGATGGTGTTTGAATATGCACAGCTTCGCGGTACATTAAACGGAATGAATACCCAGGTGATTACGGAACTGGCAGAATATTATGAGAAGGAAATCGGCTATCAGATTCCGCCCAGAACCCCCTTTGTGGGTAAGAATTTCAATGTGACAAGAGCCGGAATCCATGCGGACGGTTTGTTAAAAAACGAGGAGATTTACAATATATTCGATACAGAGAAATTTTTGAATCGTCCCGTTCTTTGCGCGGTGTCCAACACTTCTGGACTTGCGGGAATTGCGCACTGGATCAACACCTATTTCCATTTGCCGGATGAAAAGAAGCTGGACAAAAACTGCGAGCTGGTTCACGAAGTAAAACGATGGGTGGATGATGAATATGCCGCCGGCCGCGTCACCGTATTGACAGATGAAGAGCTTTTAAAAGTTATTGATGAAGCGAAGGACAGATTGGGAGTGGAACTTTAATCATGAGCCAATACGATATAAATGTGGAAAATACCGACCGCTATTCTTTGCGGGGAAAGGTTTTCCATCGCCTGCGGGAAGACATTCTTGCCGGAAAATACAAAGAGCATGAAGAGCTTCGGGAAATGGCCATCAGCGAAGAAATGGGCGTTTCCAGAACGCCGGTGCGGGAAGCGCTGCGGCAGCTGGAGCTGGAAGGTCTGGTAACCATCATTCCAAATAAGGGAGCTTATGTGACAGGAATCACCAGGAAGGATGTAGAGGATATCTATGCAATCCGAGCGCTTCTGGAAGGACTTTGTGCAAAATGGGCCACTCTGCATATCAGTCAGCAGCAGCTGGAACGTCTCGAAGAGGTCATTTTTCTTTCTGAATTTCATGCCAGCAAAAATCATGCCAAGCAGCTGACTGAACTGGATGATCAGTTTCACGATATTCTTTATGAAGCCTGCAACAGCAAAATGCTGGAGCATCAGCTGAAAGATTTTCATGAATATGTAAGACGCGTGCGAAAAACCACTTTTTCGGATAATACAAGAAGCCTGGAATCCGTAAAGGAGCACCGCCAGATCATGGAGGCCATCCGGGAAAAGGATGGGGATCGTGCGGAACAACTTGCAACCTTGCATATGAAGAACGCTTATGCTAATATGTTATTAAATGGTCTTTCAAAGACCTACGATGGAAACGGCAGTGATATGCCGAAATAAGCAGATAGGAGAATAAAGCATGGACAAAATTCTGATGAAAACGCCGCTGGTTGAAATGGACGGCGATGAAATGACAAGAATCCTCTGGAAGATGATCAAGGACGAGCTTCTTCTTCCCTATATTGATTTAAAAACAGAATATTACGATCTTGGACTTGCATATCGTAATGAGACAAACGATCAGGTGACTGTGGACAGCGCAAATGCAACACTCAAATATGGTGTCGCGGTAAAATGTGCCACCATCACGCCCAACGCAGCCCGTGTGAAGGAATATGATTTAAAGGAAATGTGGAAGAGTCCCAACGGAACCATCCGCGCCATGCTGGACGGCACTGTTTTCCGTGCTCCCATTCTGGTAAAGGGCATTGAGCCCTGTGTGCGCAACTGGGAAAAGCCTATCACTCTTGCCCGTCATGCTTATGGCGATGTTTATAAGAACGCGGAGATTAAGGTTCCCTGCGCCGGCAAGGCTGAGCTTGTGTTTACGGCTGAAGATGGTACGCAAACCAGAGAACTGATACATAATTTCACAGGAGCAGGCATCATTCAGGGCATGCATAACACTGAAAAATCCATTTCCAGCTTTGCAAGAGCATGTTTTAACTATGCGGTTGACACAAAGCAGGATCTGTGGTTTGCAACAAAGGACACCATTTCCAAAAAATATGACCATACATTTAAGGATATCTTTCAGGAAATTTTTGATGCAGAGTACAAAGAGAAATTTAAAGAACTGGGCATTGAATATTTCTACACGCTGATCGATGATGCAGTGGCGCGTGTAATGAAGGCAAAGGGTGGATTCATCTGGGCATGTAAGAATTATGACGGCGATGTGATGAGTGATATGGTTAGTTCTGCTTTCGGATCCCTTGCAATGATGACCTCTGTGCTGGTATCTCCTTCCGGCGTATACGAATATGAAGCGGCCCACGGAACGGTACAGAGACACTACTATAAGCATTTAAAGGGAGAAGAGACCTCTACAAACTCTGTGGCCACCATTTTTGCATGGACAGGCGCTCTCAGAAAGCGCGGCGAACTGGATAACATCCCTGAACTGTGCGAATTTGCGGATAAGCTGGAAAAAGCAACCCTGGCCACAATTGAAAGCGGAAAAATGACCAAGGATCTGGCTTTAATCACTTCTTTGGAAAATGTTGTAGTATTAAACAGTGAGGATTTCATCAAAGCGATCCGGGCTACTCTGGAAGCGATGTAAGAACAGGATATTTTCACAGTCTGTAAATAAGAACGGGAGAGTTATTGTGATAGAAAAATTTATGAAAAGCAAGCTGGGACAGCAGATCATCAAATTCGGTCTGGTAGGATTTTTATGTTTTTTCATTGAATATTTTGCCCTGATCCTTTTTAAGGAACTGTTGAACTGGAATGTGATTGCAGCAAACACAACCGCTTTTACGATTTCTGCGATCGTGAACTATTTATTCAGCATTTTCTTCGTCTTTGAAACCGATAAAAATGTCAATAAAGGAAAGCAGTTTTTGGTGTTTTTCCTGCTCGCCATCGGCGGCTGTATCATCAACAACATTGTGCTGAAGCTGGGAACCATGGTGCTGGATCCCTTCTGGAGCCGGTCCTATATGATCGTGAAGCCCTTTGCAACCGGTGTTGTGATGGTTTACAATTTCATCACACGAAAGATGTTTATAGAGAAAAAAGAAGAGAAATGATAAAACAGGCTCCTGCGGCAGACCGTGACGCAGGAGCTTTTCAACTTCCGGAATCATTGACAGTATTTTAACAGAAGAGTATAATAAAAAAGATTTATGACGCTGGGAGACGTGCGAAAGATGCCTTAGGCGTGGGCGTTATCAGGAGGTAATTCAGTGGCAGAAAAAGAGATTTCTCAGGCTGTGATCAGCCGATTGCCCAGATACTTGCGATATTTGGGGGAACTGAAAGATGAGGGCGTAGAGCGCATTTCCTCACAGGAGCTTTCCGGCCTTATGAATGTGACCGCATCTCAGATCCGACAGGATTTTAACAATTTCGGCGGTTTCGGGCAGCAGGGTTATGGCTATAATGTGGAATACTTATATACGGAAATCGGCAAGATTCTGGGTCTGGACAAGAAGCACCATCTGATTATTGTGGGTGCGGGGAATTTGGGACAGGCAATTGCCAATTATATGAATTTTGAAAGAAGAGGCTTCATTTTTACAGGAATGTTCGATATCAATCCGGAGCTTTTCGGAAAGAAGATCCGCGGGATGGAAGTGCGGCCCATGGAAGAAATGGCTGATTTTGTCAAGCAGAATAATGTTGACATTGCGGTTTTAACGATTCCAAAGGGGGAGGCTGTTCTTGTCGCTGCCAAGCTGAGTGATGTGGGCATTAAGGCGATCTGGAATTTCGCCCATGTAGATCTGGCGGTACCGAAAGAGGTGCAGGTGGAGAATGTGCATTTGTCAGACAGTCTGATGCGTCTTTCCTACATGATTGAGCGTTATGAGAGTGAAGTAGCTAATAAGGAGTAACTGTGAATTTGCCAAAAAGGCAAATACGGAATCGGGGTTTTTATGGAATGTCTGGTGACAGCCGCGCAAATGCGGGAATATGATAAGAATACCTCTGATTATTTTAAGATTCCTTCCATTGTTTTGATGGAGCGCGCAGCGCTTGCCTGTGTCGATGTGATTCTGGAAAGGCAAAAGCAGCTGGAACGTGTGTTATCTCAGCTGGGGCAGCCCGTTCCAAGAAGAGTGCTGGTGGCAGCGGGCGTAGGCAATAACGGAGGAGATGGAATGGCCATCGGAAGACTTTTGATGCAGGAAGGTTTTCTGGTGGATTTTTTACTTGTGGGAAAAGAAGAGAAAGCGACAGAGGCGGCGGCCATTCAGCTCGCAAGCATTCGGGCCTACGGCTGTAAAATCTTTCGCACTTTTCCCCCAAAAGAATATGATATTATTATCGATGCACTTTTCGGTGTAGGGTTGACAAGACCGCTTGCGGGTCAGTATCTGGAAACGGTAGAAGCCATTAATCAAAAGGATGCCTATGTCCTTTCTGTGGATATCCCTTCCGGGATTCATGCGGACAGCGGTGAAGTGATGGGGGCTGCGGTAAGAGCTGACGTGACGGTGACTTTCGGATTTCGAAAGCTGGGCTGTTTTCTCTATCCCGGTGCTAATTATGCGGGAAAGCTCATTTGCAGGTCCATCGGAATCACAGAGGACAGTTTTCTGGGGAAATTGCCTAATATATTTACTTTCACGGAACCGATTGGTGCGCTGATGCCCCACAGACCGGATGACGGAAATAAAGGTACCTTCGGAAAAGCTGCGCTTCTGGCAGGCAGCGCAGGAATGGCGGGGGCTGCCGTTCTTGCCGGAAAGGGAGCATTTTATGCCGGCTGCGGCATGGTGAAGCTGGTTTCTGCTGTCGAAAACAGAGATGTACTGGTTCAATCTCTTCCGGAAGCAATGTTTACCTCAGACATAGAGGCAGCTTCAAAATGGGCCGATGTGGTGGCGGCAGGGCCTGGACTTTCCTGCTCTTTATCCGCCAAAGAAAAGCTGGAATATTTGATTTGTAAAACAGATAAGCCGCTGATTCTGGATGCAGATGCCATAAATCTGTTATCCGAAAATGAAGCTTTGCTCCATCTTTTGATGGAAAAGCAAAGGGATGACAAAACGAAAAGGGCTCTTGCGCTGACGCCTCACCCCGGGGAACTGGGCAGACTGGCAGGAGTAAGCACGGCGCAGATTCTTGCAAATCCCATGGACTTTGCTTTGGCATGGGCCAAAAAACTCAATGCGGTTGTATTATGCAAGGGCGCAAGAACCTTTGCGGCATCACCGGATGGAAGAATTTATGTGAATGGAAGCGGCAATAATGGAATGGCAACCGCAGGAAGCGGAGATGTGCTGACCGGCATTTTGGCAGCGCTGTCAGCCTCTTTGGAAGGTGACTTTTTTGAAACGATCTGTACAGGAGTGTATCTGCACGGCCTGGCAGGCGATAAAGCAGCGCATGTGCGCAGCAGATACAGTATGACGGCCGGTAACATTGCGGAAATGATTCCCCAGCTTTTGACATAAATAAACAGGCGGAAAGAAGGACAAAAAGATGAAGCATTTTAATCGGGTATGGGCAGAAATTGATCTGGATGTATTTCGTGAAAATCTATATGCTATAAGGCACAATATTTGTCCGAAAACTTCCATTATTGGTGTCATCAAAACAGACGGTTACGGTCATGGTGCCACTGAGCTTGCAAGAGAGATGGAAGAAATGGATTTTGTTTCCGGATACGCGGTGGCCACGGTGGAAGAGGCCTTAAAGCTTCGAAAGGACGGAATCAAAAAACCCATTTTGATTCTGGGCTATACTTTTTCGGGGGACTATGCAGATATGATTCTGAAAGAGATCCGCGCAACGGTTTTTACCGAGCAGATGCTTCAGGATATCAGTGATACGGCAATGCGCCTTGGAAAGACAATGAAGGTGCATATTGCCGTGGATACCGGCATGTCAAGAATCGGCATCCGCCCCGACTGCGAGGGGATCGAATTTATCAGAAAAGCCTTAGAGATGCCCGGCATCGAAGTGGAAGGAATTTTCACACATTTTGCAAGAGCGGATGAAGCCGATAAATCAAAGGCTTTTGAACAGCTGAATTGTTATCGGAATTTTGTGGCTTTGGCAGAGGAGACTCTCGGCATTCGCATTCCTGTTCATCACTGTTCCAACAGTGCGGGAATTGTGGAAATAAAAGAGGCAAACATGGATGCTGTAAGAGCGGGAATCATTCTCTACGGACTCTGGCCTTCCGAAGAAGTGAAAAAAGATATTGTTCTGTTAAAGCCTATTTTATCCCTGCACAGCAAAATTGCCTATGTAAAAGAGCTGGAAGCAGGGCGGGAAATCAGTTACGGAGGCACATTCACAACAAAAGCGCCCATGCGCGTGGCCACCGTTCCTGTGGGCTATGGAGACGGCTTTCCCAGAATGCTTTCCAACAAAGGAGAGGTTTTGATCTGCGGCAAAAGAGCAAAAATTCTGGGAAGGATCTGTATGGATCAGTTCATGGTGGATGTGACGGATATTTTGGAGGCGCAGACCGGGACGCAGGTTACGCTGATTGGCTCCCAGGGGGAGGAAAGTATTACGATGGAGGAAATTGGAGAACGCAGTCAGAGATTTAATTACGAGCTGGCCTGCTGTCTTGGAAAACGGGTTCCGAGGATTTATCGAAAAGGCGGTAAAGTGATCGGGATAAAAGAGGATATCTGGTAATTTTCTGTCAGCGGACATCTGCGCATATTATGAATACACTTTCGATTCCGGTATACACACTGAGAAAACGGGGAATACTCCTGTTATCAACCGATATCTAAAACGGATAAGGGGATGAAAGGAAGGATGGAACCGATCGTGAAACGGGGAGATATTTACTATGCGGATTTAAGACCTGTGGTGGGCTCGGAACAGGGCGGAATCAGGCCGGTGTTAATTATACAGAATGATGTGGGAAACAGACACAGTCCGACTGTGATCTGTGCCGCAATTACTTCAAGAATGAATAAGGCGAAGCTTCCCACCCATATTGAGCTGTTATCAGATCAGTATGAAATAGAAAAGGATTCCGTAGTGCTTTTGGAGCAGCTGCGCACAATCGATAAAAAGAGGCTGAAAGATAAAGTATGCCATCTGGATACCTTTATAATGGAAAAGGTCAACAGGGCGCTGAAAATAAGTCTGGAGCTGGATACATAGTCAGCTCCTCCGGGAACGTCCTTGACGTTTTATCATGAAAATGCTATTATATGTTGAACGTCTAACGAAAAAAAGGAGATGATTTTTAATGGATGATGTTGGCCCTACTGCCAGTATATTGTTGTTTTTGGTGTTATTGATTCTTGATATTGTGATTTACGGTTTCGGATCAGCCATACAGAATCTGAATCTGAAGGAAGAAGAGCGCAAATTAATTGAGGAACATAACAAGAAGTCCTACAGGCTCTGCAGATTGATACACAGTCCGGATCATTATGTGAATATGGTTCAGGTGATAATCACTTTCGTCAATCTGATTGCGGGCAGTTATTTTCTTCGCGGCATCGGAAGCATTATAAGGAATGTTTCCAAAGCCTTTGCCGATAAGTGGTTTCAGGGAAATCCTTCCATGATTTCCTTGGGACTGAGTATTTTTTCCTTTGTGATTTCAGTACTGTTTATCCTGTACATACTGCTTGTTTTCGGTGTGCTTGTTCCCAAAAAGCTTGCCGCCAGAAATCCGGAGAAGTGGGCGCATAAACTGGTCGGCTTTATCTGGATCATGAAAACGCTGCTTGCTCCGCTGACCGGACTGGTTACGGTCACTTCAAAGCTTGTGCTTCGTCTCTTTGGTGTGAAAATGGATGAAGAAAAAAGCGATGTGACTGAGGATGAGATTATTTCCATGGTTAATGAAGGACACGAGCAGGGCGTCATTCAGGCAAGTGAAGCGGAAATGATCACCAATATTTTTGAATACAGTGACAAGGAAGCCACAGATATTATGACAAACCGGAGAGATATTGTGGGGATTGACTGCCGCATGTCTTTCGGAGAGGCCATTGAATTTATGTTAAACGGCAACAACAGCCGTTATCCGGTCTATAAAGAAAACATTGATCATATCATTGGAATTCTTCATATGAAAGATGCGCTCAGGAGACAGTCACAGATTGACTGGAATCGTCCGCTGGAAGAAATTCCGGACCTGATGAGAGAAGTGCGTTTTATTCCGGAGACGCGTAAAATTGACGTGTTGTTTAAAACGATGCAGTCCATGAAGCTGCAGATGGTTATTGTTGTAGATGAATATGGACAGACTTCCGGACTGATTGCGATGGAAGATATTCTGGAAGAAATTGTCGGAAATATTCTGGATGAATACGATGATGAAGAGGTATATATCCAGGAAAAGGGACAGGATGAATATGTGATCGAGGGAAAGACAAGATTGGAAGATCTGGAGGAACGTTTTGGGATCAATTTCGATGTGGAGGATTTCGAAACGATTAACGGATTTCTGATTGCGAAACTGGAACATATTCCAAGACCCGAAGAACAGTTTGAGGTCACGGTGGATGGTTATAATTTCAAAATTCTCACCGTGGAAAATAAGATGATCACACAGGTGCTGGTGACACGGCAGCCTGATGCTGATGATAAAGCGAATCAAAAGCTTAATGAACCGAAAGAAGAAAATATGAATGAATAAGGAGAACAGATATGTCAGGACATTCAAAATTTGCAAACATCAAGCATAAAAAGGAAAAAAATGATGCAGCGAAGGGTAAAATTTTTACCATTATCGGAAGAGAAATTGCAGTAGCGGTAAAGGAAGGCGGTCCCGATCCTGCAAATAATTTCAAGCTGGCACAGGTTATTGCAAAGGCAAAATCCAACAACATGCCCAATGATACCATTGAACGGGGCATCAAGAAGGCTGCCGGCGATGTCGGCAACGTAAACTATGAATATGTTACTTATGAAGGATACGGCCCCAGCGGTATTGCAATTATCGTAGATGCTCTGACAGACAATAAGAACAGAACAGCGGCTAATGTCAGAAGTGCGTTCACAAAGGGAAACGGAAATATCGGAACACCCGGCTGTGTATCTTTTATGTTCGATAAAAAGGGACAGATCATCATCGATAAGGAAGAATGTGAAATGGAAGCAGATGATCTGATGATGGTAGCGCTGGACGCAGGTGCAGAGGATTTTGGCGAGGAAGAGGATTACTTCGAAGTGCTTACCGATCCTGACTCTTTTGAAGAAGTGCGCAAGGCGCTTGAGGATGCAGGCATTCCCATGGCTGATGCGGAAGTGAAGATGATTCCGCAGAATTATGTTTCTCTGACGGATGAAACCGCTTTAAAGAACCTGCAGAAGACTCTGGATCTTCTTGACGAAGACGATGATGTACAGGCTGTTTACCATAACTGGGATGAAGAGTAATCAGATCATCAGAGCTTGACTGTCTGATGGTGAAGGGGAGAGGAACTTAATGAATACTACATATGAAAAAGAGACGATTTGCATCCAGTCCGGATGGAAACCGAAAAACGGAGAACCCCGTGTTCTTCCGATTTGTCAGAGCACAACTTTCAAATACGAAACCTCTGAACAGATGGGGCGCTTATTTGACCTGGAGGAATCCGGATATTTTTATACGAGACTGCAGAATCCAACCAATGATTTTGTGGCACAGAAAATATGTGAACTGGAGGGCGGTGCAGCTGCAATGCTTACCTCTTCCGGTCAGGCAGCCAATTATTATGCTGTGTTTAATATCTGTGAAGCGGGAGATCATGTGGTTCTTTCTTCGACTGTATATGGGGGTACATTTAATCTGCTCACCTGCACCATGAAGAAGATGGGGATTTCCTGCACAGTTGTGGATCCGGACTGGGATTATGAAAAGCTTTCTGAAGCTTTTCGCCCGAACACCAAATGTGTGCTGGCAGAGACAATCGCCAATCCTGCTCTTGTGATTCTGGATATTGAAAAGTTTGCGAAAGTGGCACATGACCATCAGGTACCGCTGATTGTTGATAATACTTTCCCGACTCCGATTAACTGTAATCCTTTTAAATGGGGGGCGGATATCGTAACGCATTCCACAACCAAATACATGGATGGCCACGCAATGTGCGTTGGTGGTGCCATTGTGGATTCCGGTAATTTTGACTGGGCAGCGTATCCCGATAAATTCCCGGGGCTTTGTTATCCGGACGAATCCTACCATGGTGTTGTTTATACGGAAAAATTTGGGAAAGCCGCTTACATAACCAAAGCAACTTCTCAGCTGATGAGAGACCTGGGGTCTATCCAGTCTCCTCAAAATGCGTTTCTGTTAAATGTGGGGCTTGAGACTTTGCATCTGCGTATGCCCAGACATTGCGAGAACGCCCAGAGAGTTGCAGAATATCTGGAACAGAATGACAAGGTTGCATGGGTGAATTATCCCGGTTTAAAGAGCTGTAAATATTATGATCTGGCACAGAAATACATGCCCAAGGGAACCTGCGGTGTTATTTCTTTCGGATTAAAGGGCGGAAGAAAAGCGGCGGAAGAAATGATGGACAAGTTAAAGCTTGCAGCGATTGTAACACATGTTGCCGATGCCAGAACCTGCGTTCTGCATCCTGCAAGCCATACACACAGACAGATGAACGATGAACAGCTCAAAGAGGCAGGCGTTGCGCCTGATCTGATCAGACTTTCTGTCGGCATTGAAAATGTAGAGGATATTATTCGCGATTTGGAACAGGCTCTATAGAGCAGAGGATGTTATGGAAAGAAAAAGGCAACCAGTCTGGGTGATCTATGCATGTACTCTCTGCCTGGGGTTTTCAAGAACTGTCGCTGAGATAACAGGCAAACTCGGAATGTCCGTTCAGGAATACTTTCTGCTTGCGGCTATTTTGATCATCGGCGTGCTGCTGATTGTTTATCTGCCGGTGAAGCTGATGGTCTTTAGATTCCAACGGATATCTTTGCTGTTACGAAACAGAAAAGTGAAAATAACGCTGATTGTAAGTATGGCAGCGTTGACCATATTGGTCATGTCAGAACATGTGATAAATCCTCCCGCGGGTGCGCTCATCGCAGGGCAGGGATCTGATATCCGGAGATCTGCATACGGTTTTTCGCTGAGTGATCTTTATCAGGACTGTCTGTCCCTTTTTAAAAGATTCTTCAATACGAAGGATACCGCTTTTTATTTCAATCTGAGCCTGCAGACAATATCAGTGTTTTTTCTGATTGCTTCAGCGTGTGTGGAGACAGGATTGATCTGCCTTTTTGCCGGGGTTATTATGATTCTCTGCGGTCCGTGTTATGCAACTGGTATTTACGCAGCCGAACCGCAAAGTTTTCTGCTTTTTCTTTTTTCCATAACCTTGTTTTTATGTATCTTTCTGATGAAAAAATTTATTCAGAAAGAAAATATTCACTTCATAACTGTGATGTCAGTTCTTGGCGGAATTGCGGTATGTATCACCCCGATTTCGTTGAGTCTGATATGGATATGTGCTGTTTTGCTTTTTCATAAAAGCGTTCGCTCCCAAAAAAGCTCATTGGCAATGACCGGCTTCTATCTTGCGATGTCAGCGCTTTCTTTTATGCTTTGTCTGGCGGCAGCCTCGATCATTAACGGAGCTGATTTGGGATTTTTCAACGGTTTTGGGGAAAATTTCAGAAGTTGGCTTCTGGTTTTTTCGGACAGAAGAGCGGACGTAATTTTGCATAGCGTTACATTAAAAGAGCTGTGGATGACGATCCCTTTTTATGCATTCGCTTTCTTTGGCCTTTTGGAAATGCCGGAAGCCAGAAATTCGAATCCCACAATCTGGGTAATACCGTTTGCATTTCAGACGGCAGTGGATTTTCTGTCGAATGCGCCTTTGCAGGAGCAGGGAATGAGAATGATCTTTTTGAGTTCACTTTCCGGTTTTGGCATTCTGGAAATGCTGCAGATAAAAGAGGATAAAGATATGAAGGTTAAGGATGTTTCAAACCAGATTTCGGAAATAAAGACAGAAACTGACAGTTTAAAAACGGCTGTTGAACCGGAAAATGAGACTGCAGGTCCAAGACCCGGGGAATATCTTAGTAATCCGCTTCCTGTGCCGAAAAGACATGTGAGAAAAGAAATGACTTACGGATTTGAGCCGGATCCGGATCAGATGTTTTATGAAATACCGGTTGCCGATAATGACGATTTTGATTTGAAAGACGAATAAGAAAAGTCACTCCTGTGAATACTTCCTTTAAAAGTTCAGAATATTTCAAATTCTGAAAAAAAGGAACAGGCAGGAGTGATATTTTTTATGGGAAAAAAGGAAGAACTGGAAAAGCACAGAGACGAACGGATTGAAGAGACCGGACAGATGACACTGTCATCGCCTGAAAAGGAGAGTGCCATTCATTTGTTGACAATTATCGGTGAGATAGAAGGACATGACAATTTGAGCAGCTCTTCAAAAACCACAAAATATGAGCATATCTTACCACAGCTTGCAGCAATTGAGGACAGTGACCGGATTGATGGACTGCTTGTATTGTTGAATACGATGGGAGGAGATGTGGAGGCAGGACTGGCGATTGCTGAAATGATTGCTTCTTTAAGCAAGCCCACGGTTTCCCTGGTGCTTGGGGGAAGTCATTCCATCGGAGTTCCGATTGCGGTGAGTACGGATTATTCCTACATTGTGCCAACGGGAACGATGGTCATTCATCCTGTGAGAATGAACGGAACTGTCATCGGGGCACCGCAGACATTCGATTATTTTAAGCAGATTCAGGATCGCATCACCGGTTTTGTATGCACACATTGCAATGTGACGCAGCAGAGAATGGAAGAACTGATGATGAATCAGGGAATGCTGACGAAAGACCTCGGAACCATACTGGTAGGCCAGCAGGCGGTAAGAGAAGGAATTATATCCGAAGTGGGAGGTATCAGTCAGGCGATTTGTAAAATTCATGAACTGGCAGAACATCAGAAAAAGAAAAACCGCAATAGTGACAAGCGAAAGATTAAGTGATATACTAATATAGATTCTGGCCATACAGACAGAATCAATGGAGGAGATAATTATGGCGTCATCTGCTCAGGGAAGCAGAAAGAAGTCTGCAGCTGCCAATAAAGGCAGAGGCAGCAACAGTAATAATACAAAAGGGAAAAAAACAGCTGCACAGGTACAGGAAAACAATGTTTCGAACGAAATCGTTCTGATCTGTGTATTTGCGCTTACCGTACTTTTGTTTCTCTGCAATTTCGGTGTGATAGGCGTGATCGGCGACTCTGTCAGCAAAGTGATGTTTGGAATATTTGGTCTGACAGCCTATGTGGTTCCGATTCTCGCATTTGTAGCAATTGCATTCGGCATATCCAATCAGGGCAACGTTGCGGCAATCATGAAGCTGATTGCCGGAATTATTCTTTTCTTCCTGATTGGAATGGTGGCCGCACTGATAACGCAGAATGATCTGATGACTTCTGAAGTTTATTCTGTTCAGGAATTGTATGAATCCAGTGCGGGCGATAAAACCGGCGGCGGTGTCATTGCAGGTTCGATCGCATGGGCGCTGCACCGATTTATCGGAATGGTTGGGACGGTTCTTTTGATTATGGTCCTTGCAATTATTTCAATGGTGATCATCACAGAAAAGTCTTTTGTAAGCCAGGTAAAGACATCAGGACGCTATGTCTACGAAACAGCAAGAAATGATGCACAGGTCCGTAAGGAACGCACACAGCAGCGCAGAGTGGAAGCGCAGAGCAGGCGGGAACAGCTGCAGCAGCAGAGACTGGAAAGACAAAGGCAGCTTCAGGAAGAGGAAGAACGCAAAGAGGCAGAGAAAATTCTGCGAATGGATAAAAAGGTCAGCGGTGTCATGATGGACACCAGTTTAAAGGAAGCATCTTCTGCACGAAAACTCAGAGACGATATTCATGAAATTACACTGGAAACTCCTGCGGAAGAAACGGTTGAAGTACATAATGTTTCTCCCGTAGGCGGTACGGATTTTAATTTTGACAATATTCGCATCACGACAATGCATCAGCAGAGCCTGAGTGAAACGGAGGGCTTTGACCAGACTGAGCCCGAAAAAGAAGAAAACGTGTCAGATACGGATGATAATATGATGTTTGATACATACGCAGATTATGATGAGGAAGTGCCGGATGATATCGAAGAATTAAAAGATGTTACACCGCTTTCCACACAGAATATCGTAGCACGTCAGGCGGATGTATATTCGGATATGAAGGAAGTAAGTTTTGGCTCCTTTGGCAGAGGTTCGGATTCCTATGGAAAACAATCTGTACATGAGACTGTTTTGCAGGAAGAGGATAAGGAATCTGAAACCCTGGTGGAAGCTTGGAACCGCTCTGAAAATGTGCATTTGTCTGAACCGGCAAGAAAAAGCCGTCCCAAGGCAGTACCTGCCCCCAAACCGGTGACGGCTGTTGAAGCAACTGTGGTCGGACAGCAAATGGCAAAACAGGAGCGAATGAATCAAAATCAGCGAAAGGAAACCAGACCATATCAGTTTCCTCCTGTAAGTCTTTTGCATAAGAGCAGCAATTCCTTCGGAAAAGATAATACATCGGAATTAAAAGAAAATGCCAGATACCTGCAGGAAGCGCTGTTGAGCTATGGCGTTAAAGTAACCATTACGGATATCAGTCAGGGGCCTACCGTAACCAGGTATGAGCTTTTGCCTGAACCGGGCGTGCGCGTCAGCAAAATTTTAAATCTGGCAGATGATATCAAATTGAAACTGGCGGCTGCCGATATCCGTATCGAAGCTCCTATTCCCGGAAAATCTGCTGTGGGCATTGAGGTTCCGAATAAGGAGACCGCTGCAGTCGGCTTCCGTGATCTGGTGGAATCGAAGGAATTTAAGGATTTTCCTTCCAATATTGCCTTTGCCGTGGGAAAAGACATCAGCGGAAAAGTGGTGGTGTCCGATATTGCCAAAATGCCTCATATGCTGATTGCCGGCGCTACCGGATCCGGTAAATCGGTTTGTATCAATACGCTGATCATGAGCATTTTATATAAGGCGAATCCTTCAGATGTGAAATTGATTTTAGTGGATCCAAAGGTTGTGGAATTAAGTGTTTATAACGGTATTCCCCATCTTCTGATTCCGGTTGTAACAGATCCGAAGAAGGCCTCTGCGGCATTGCAGTGGGCCGTTGCGGAGATGACGGATCGTTATAAGAAATTTGCGGATTACAATGTCAGAGATTTAAAGGGCTTTAACAAGAAAATGACAGAACTGCGCAGCAAAGGCCAGGAGGATGTTCCTGAAAAGATGCCGCAGATTGTTATCATTGTGGACGAGTTGGCAGATTTGATGATGGTTGCACCCGGCGAGGTGGAAGAAGCGATCTGTCGTCTGGCGCAGCTGGCAAGAGCCTGCGGCATTCATCTGATCATCGCCACACAGCGTCCTTCTGTGGATGTCATCACCGGCCTGATTAAAGCAAATATGCCAAGCCGTGTGGCATTTGCGGTTTCCAGCGGTGTGGATTCCAGAACAATCCTGGATATGAATGGAGCGGAAAAGCTTCTGGGAAAGGGAGATATGCTTTTTTACCCTCAGGGCTATACCAAACCTGCCCGAATGCAGGGGGCATTCATATCGGATGATGAGGTTTCCGATGTGGTCGACTTTTTGAAAAATCAGTCCATCGGTAATGTGTACAGCAACGACATTGAGGAAAAATTGAAAACCATGGGATCTTCTTCCGGAACCGGCGGCAGTGGCGCGCAGACATCTTATGATGATTATTTCGTGGATGCAGGCAAATTTATTATTGACAAGGATAAGGCGTCCATTGGTATGCTGCAGCGGGTGTTTAAAATCGGATTTAACCGGGCAGCAAGGATTATGGACCAGCTGGCAGAAGCCGGTGTGGTTGGTGAAGAGGAAGGAACCAAGCCCCGTAAGGTGCTGATGACCATGAATGAATTCGAACAGCTGGTGGAGGAAATTATTTGATTTTTTCCCAGTTATTTATGCAGTTTTTCACCTGTTAACGCATATGTAATCAAATACAAAGGAGAGATTAGCGATGAAAACAGACATTCAAATTGCACAGGAAGCGGTTATGGAACCCATCGTGAATGTGGCTTCAAAACTTGGTATTTCTGAAGAAATGCTGGAACAGTACGGAAGATACAAAGCAAAAATTTCGGATGAATTTATAAACTCCATTCAGGACAATCCTGACGGAAAGCTGATTTTGGTGACAGCGATTAATCCAACTCCTGCCGGGGAAGGAAAAACCACTACAAGTGTCGGCCTGGGAGAGGCTTTTGGACAGCTTGGAAAGAAAGCGGTTATTGCGCTTCGTGAGCCTTCTCTTGGTCCCTGCTTTGGAATTAAGGGAGGAGCTGCCGGCGGCGGTTATGCCCAGGTGGTTCCGATGGAAGATCTGAATCTGCATTTTACCGGTGATTTCCACGCGATCACTTCTGCCAACAACCTTCTGGCAGCCCTTCTGGATAATCACATTCAGCAGGGAAATGAACTCCAGATCGATACCAGACAGGTGGTATGGAAACGTTGTCTGGATATGAACGACAGAGTTCTCAGAAATATCGTGGTAGGCCTCGGTAATAAGATGGACGGAACCGTGAGAGAAGATCATTTTGTGATCACAGTGGCTTCCGAGATCATGGCGGTATTGTGTCTTGATGCCGATATGAAAGATTTAAAGTAAATACTTTACAGAATCGTTGTGGCTTACAATTATGCCGGTCAGCCGGTTACTGCCGGTGATTTAAATGCGGTAGGTTCCATGACCGCACTGTTAAAGGATGCCTTAAAGCCGAATCTGATACAGACACTGGAGCATACACCTGCCATCGTTCATGGAGGTCCTTTCGCAAATATCGCTCATGGATGCAATTCTGTACGCGCTACGAAGACCGCGCTGAAAATGGCGGATTATGTAATCACCGAAGCAGGTTTCGGAGCAGATCTGGGCGCTGAAAAATTTTTCGACATCAAGTGCAGAATGGCCGGCTTAAAACCGGATGCAGTCGTTCTGGTTGCAACTGTGCGTGCCCTGAAATACAACGGCGGAGTCGCCAAGGCAGATCTGGCCGCTGAAAATCTGGATGCTCTGAAAAAAGGTATTGTCAATCTGGAAAAACATATCGAAAATCTGCAGAAATACGGAGTGCCGGTTGTTGTTACCCTCAACTCCTTTGTAACGGACACACCGGCAGAAACCGAATTTGTCCGTCAGTTCTGTGAAGAGAGAGGATGCGAATTTGCACTTTCCGAAGTTTGGGAAAAAGGCGGCAAGGGCGGCATTGCACTGGCTGAGAAAGTATTAAAAACGCTGGAAGAAAAAGAAAGTAATTTCCAGGTTCTTTATGATGAGAATCAGCCGATTAAAGATAAAATCAGCATCATCGCAAAGGAAATTTACGGTGCAGACGATGTGGTGTATGCGCCTGCTGCTGCAAAACAGATCAAAAAGCTGGAAGAGCTGGGCTTTGGAAATCTGCCGATCTGTATGGCAAAAACCCAGTATTCCCTGTCTGATAACGCGGATCTGTTGGGAAGACCCGAAGGATTTGAAATTAATGTGCGTGAAGCATATGTATCAGCCGGTGCCGGTTTTATTGTCGTACTGACAGGTGCGGTTATGACGATGCCCGGACTTCCCAAGAAGCCTGCAGCGTACGGCATTGATGTGGATGACAACGGAAAAATCACCGGACTTTTCTAAAATGACCGGATCAGGTCCGGCGATCAGCCCGGGCACATAAGCAGAGAAAGGAGCTGTATATGGCAAAAATAATAGACGGCAAGGAAATTGCAGCCCAGATAAAACAGGAAGTAAAACAGCAGGTTGAGGACTATAAAAAAGAAGGAATTACGGTATGTCTTGCTGTCATTCAGGTCGGCGAGGATCCCGCATCCTGTGTTTACGTAAGAAATAAAAAACGCACCTGTGAAGATTTGGGAATCAAAAGTCTTTCCTATGAATTGGAGGAGGAAACCAGCGAAGAAAAGCTGCTTGCGTTAATTGATGAATTAAACGAAAGAGAAGATGTTGACGGCATTCTGGTTCAGCTGCCGCTGCCTTCTCATATTTCAGAGAAAAAAGTGATTGAAGCCATCAATCCGAAGAAAGATGTGGATGGTTTCCACCCGATGAATGCAGGTGCTCTTGCATGTGGGGAAGAAGGGTTTCTTCCGGGAACACCGGCAGGTGTCATTGAGATTTTAAAACGTTCCGGCGTGGAAATCGATGGAAAAGAATGTGTTGTTGTTGGAAGAAGCAACATTGTCGGAAAACCCATGGCACAGCTTTTATTAAAGGAAAACGGCACGGTAACCATCGCGCATTCCCATAGCAGAAATCTTCCGGAAATCACAAAAAGAGCGGATATTCTGGTAGTAGCGGTCGGGAAACCGAAGATGATCACGAAAGAATATGTAAAACCCGGAGCAGTTGTAATTGATGTGGGAATCCATCGCAATGAAAACAATAAGCTTTGCGGTGATGTGGACTTTTCAGATGTTTCTGAGATTGCAGGAGCGATTACCCCGGTTCCCGGAGGAGTTGGTCCCATGACAATTGCCATGTTGATGAAAAACTGTCTGGAAAGCAAAAGACTTTCCAAAAAACAGGCTGATTGAAAGGAAAGTCCTTTATGAAATGTCCGAACTGCGGGGCCTTAATGAAAGACGGACATATGTATTGCGAGAAATGTGGCAGGGAAATACAGATTGTTCCTGAATTCGAGCCCGAAATTGAAAACAGTATCCATGCAACTTTATCAAATGTGGCCACTGAAATTATGGCACCGAAGAAAGAAGGCACAAGGACGCAGCAGGATAAAGGATGGAGTAAAACGGAGCAATACCGGAAAAAGAAAAGATTTTTTGGATATCTTCTGATTCCGATACTGATATGTGTCATTGCAGCCATTTTAGTGCTGCTGCATTTCGTTCCCGGATTTCAATACAGCAAAGCACTGTATTATGCGCGGAAAGATCAGTATCAAAAAGCTCTTTCTCCTTATGAAAGGGCTGTAGAATTGTCTCCCAGAAATCTGACGTACTTAAACGGACTGGCTGAGTGTTATACGAAGCTGGGAGATTATGAAAGTGCGGAGAATGTCTGTCTGGAGATGATAGCACTTGAGGGATCCAATCAGGATGCCTATAAAAGAATTGTACAGATTTATGAAAAGCTTGAACGATATGACGATATAAACCGTCTGATGCAAAACTGTATGGATCGTGAGATAATAACCCAGTATCTTGATTATATGGCCAACCCGCCGGAGTTTAATATGAAGGGCGGAACCTATCAGGAAAGTATCGATGTAAAGCTGATCGGCAATACGGTTGGAACAATTTATTATACGCTGGACGGCTCTGTGCCGGATGAAAGCAGTGAGATTTATACCAACCCAATCGAAATGAATGCAGGTTCCTTTACAATAAAGGCATTTTTTGTCAATCAGTATGGGTCAAAAAGTGAAATCGTAACCCAGCAATACTGGATCGAGGTTACCAGGCCGGAAGCGCCTGCAGTGACGCCTGAATCAGGCAACTACTTAAAGCCCGTACAGATCAGCATTGAAGTGCCGGAGGGCTGTCAGATTTTTTACACGACGGATAAAACGGATCCGGACAAAAGCAGTACTTTATATGAGGGACCTTTCTGGATGCCGGTGGGATATTCCACCTTCAGGTTTGTTACAGTATCCCCCGGAGGTGTGATCGGGGAGATTACAGAAAAGAAATACACGCTGAATCTCCGCCCGGTGCTCAGCATAGAAGCTGCAGCAAATCGACTGATGCTGACACTAAAAAATGCCGGTCTTATCAAAGATCTTCAGGGAAATTTAAGTGACAAAGCGGGAAAAAATCTGTATACTTATAAATATGCATTGACAATCAATGAAAATCATTATTATTATTTCAGAGAATATTATGAAGAAACAACCGGCATCAGCAATGCCACCGGGCGTGATTTTGTAGTAAATTACACCTCGGGAGAATGCTATCAGGCGCAGCTTCAAATGGATAAGAATTATAAGCTGTTTAATATCGAAAGCGCTTTGCAGGACAGCGTACAAAAGGATACGGAATAATATTCCTGAACAAAACAAAGGGATGTATTATCAAAAGAACAATAAATTGCCCATCAGGGCGGAAAGGTGAAAAATATGTACCAGATTTTACAGGCAAGAGAACTTACCACCAACATTTATCTGATGGAAGTTAAAGCACCGCGCGTTGCAAATTCCTGTCTCCCCGGACAGTTTGTTATCGTGCGCATGGATGAGGAAGGAGAGCGTATTCCGCTTACCATCTGTGATTACAACAGAGAAGCAGGAACAATAACAATTGTTTTCCAGACAGTTGGATCCAGCACTTTCATCATGAAGGATTTAAAGACGGGAGATGCGTTCCATGATGTAGTGGGACCTTTGGGCTGTGCATCTGAACTGACGGATGAATCCGTTGAAGATCTGAAGAAAAAGAGCATTCTGTTTGTTGCCGGAGGCGTTGGAACCGCACCGGTATATCCGCAGGTAAAATGGCTTCATGAGCATGGCGTGGATGCAGATGTTATTGTCGGTGCAAAGACAAAGGATCTGCTTATCCTGGAAGATGAAATGAAGGCTGTTGCAGGAAATCTTTATGTAACAACTGATGATGGCTCTTACGGCAGAAGCGGTATGGTAACCAAAACAATTCAGGACCTTGTGGAGCAGGATGGCAGACATTATGATCTCTGTGTTGCAATCGGACCGATGATCATGATGAAATTCGTCTGCAAAATGACAAAAGAACTGAACATTCCCACAATTGTCAGCTTAAACCCCATCATGGTTGACGGTACAGGCATGTGTGGTGCCTGCCGTGTTACTGTTGGCGGACAGGTGAAATTTGCCTGTGTAGATGGCCCCGAATTTGACGGACATCAGGTGAACTTCGATGAAGCAATGCAGCGTCAGCAGATGTATAAAACAACCGAGGGAAGAGCATTCCTGGCTGCCAAAGAGGGTGACACCCATCATGGCGGCTGTGGTCATTGCGAATAATTAGAGAGGAAGGAGCTACATCATGGGAGATGTATTAAAGAAGGTACCTGTTCGTGAACAGGACGCAAAAGTAAGAGCAACAAACTTTGATGAAGTTTGTCTTGGATATAACAAAGAAGAAGCTATCGAAGAGGCACAAAGATGCATTGGCTGTAAAAATGCACAGTGCGTTAAGGGATGCCCCGTATCCATCAACATTCCCGGTTTTATCGGAAAAGTAAAAGAAGGAAATATAGAGGCTGCTTATCAGGTAATCAGTGAGTCCAGCGCGCTTCCTGCTGTCTGTGGCCGTGTATGCCCCCAGGAGAGCCAGTGTGAAGGAAAATGTATCCGCGGTATTAAGGGAGAACCCGTTTCCATCGGTAAGCTGGAGCGTTTTGTAGCTGACTGGGCAAGAGAACAGGGGATCAAGCCGGAAGGTACAACAGAAAAGAAGGGAAAGAAAGTTGCTGTAATCGGTTCCGGCCCTGCAGGACTGACCTGTGCCGGAGATCTGGCAAAAATGGGCTATGATGTTACGATTTTTGAAGCACTTCATGAAGCCGGCGGCGTTTTAGTATATGGTATTCCCGAATTCAGACTTCCCAAAGAAGCGGTTGTGAAAAAGGAAATTGAAAATGTGAAGTCTCTTGGCGTAAAAATCGAGACCAACGTAATTGTTGGTAAATCCGTAACCATTGATCAGCTGTTAAACGAGGAAGGCTTCAGCGCAGTCTTTATCGGTTCCGGTGCAGGACTTCCCAAGTTTATGGGAATTCCCGGTGAAAATGCGAACGGCGTTTTCTCTGCAAACGAATACCTGACCAGAAGCAATCTGATGAAAGCATTTAAGGCAGAGTCTCCGACGCCCATTATGGCAAGCAAAAAGGTTGCTGTTGTAGGCGGCGGCAATGTTGCAATGGATGCAGCAAGAACGGCATTAAGACTCGGTGCGGAAGTTCATATCGTGTATAGAAGAAGTCTGGAAGAGCTTCCTGCACGTGTAGAAGAAGTACATCATGCAAAAGAAGAAGGAATTATTTTCGATCTGCTGACCAACCCTGTAGAAATTCTTGTAGATGAAAAGGGATGGGTGAGCGGAATGAAGTGTGTCCGCATGGAACTCGGCGAGCCTGATGCATCCGGCAGAAGACGTCCTGTTGTAATTCCTGATTCCGAATTTGTTCTGGAGCTTGATACTGTAATCATGGCTTTGGGAACAAGCCCCAATCCACTGATTTCTTCCACCACAGAAGGACTGGAAACAAATAAATGGAAATGCATCGTAGCGGATGAGGCTAACGGCAAGACAAGCAAAGAAGGGGTTTATGCCGGCGGCGATGCTGTTACCGGTGCTGCAACCGTTATACTGGCTATGGGTGCCGGAAAAGCTGGCGCGAAAGGAATTGACGAATACCTTTCCGGTAAATAATGACGGAGGGTGATTTACCAAAACGAAAAGAGAGGGAAAACCAATGCCTTGGTGTCCAAAATGTAAATATGAATATGTAGAGGGAATCAAAGTCTGTGCTGACTGCGGTTGTGAACTGGTAGATTCCTTAAGCAACTTGAAGGAAGAAGAAACTCCGGAATACGATGAAGAAATGGATAAGTACGACAAATATCTGGAAGAGACAGCCAATGAGCCTGTTTCGGAAGAGTTTGTCAATGCAGTCCGCGCAGGTGTGATGAATGTGAAGCATTCTGACAGGCGCGGTGTCTATCAGGAGGCATCCAAAAAGGCTGAAGACTTTAAATCGGGAGCTTATACACTGATTATCGTCGGTGTGGCAGGCATCGTTGCTCTTTTGGCGATGATGTCCGGAAAATTCCCTTTTTACTTAAATCCGAAGTCTCAATTCATGGTATGCCTGGTGATGGGCGCACTGTTTGTGCTGTTTGTCGTAATGGGAATTACTTCAATGAAACGGGCAAAACAACTGGCAATAGAAGGGGAGCAGGAGGACAGCCTGAAAAAGGAAATGCTGGAATTTTGCCGTGAGAATCTGGATGGAAGCGAGCTTGATAAAAAGGCCGGCATCCGTCCCGGACAGCCGGAAGAACTCTGCTATTTTAAACGTGTGGCAATGATTCGCGGAATCCTGACTGAAAAATTCGGCATGCTGGACAGCGGTTATCTGGATCAGTTTGTGGAAGAAATTTATCCTGATCTGTTCGAAAAGTAAATGAATAAGATGGTATTTTGAAATGAAAATAACCATATTGGCAGTTGGGAAAGTAAAAGAAAAGTTTTATCGTGATGCGATAGCCGAATATTCCAAAAGGCTGAGTCGATACTGTAAACTGGAAATTGTTGAAGTAAATGACGAGAAAACAGAGGAAAATCTGAGTGAAACCCAGGGACAGCTGATTAAGCAAAAAGAGGCATCGCGGATTTTAAAATCGATTCGTGAAGATGCATACTGCATCGCTCTTGCGATTGAAGGAAAGAAAATGGACAGTATCGCTTTTTCCAAAAAGCTGCAAAATCTTGCGGTCTCAGGAAAAAGCGAGATATGTCTGGTCATCGGCGGTTCGCTGGGGCTGCATGAAAGTGTGCTCAGACGTGCGGATGAACTGCTGAGCTTTTCCGATATGACTTTCCCCCATCAGCTCATGCGCGTCATACTTTTGGAACAGGTTTATCGCGCTTATCGCATCGCACAGAATGAACCCTATCATAAATGATTGCCTTTGCTCATATGATTATGTATGAGCAGAAAAAAAGGTAGCCATTCAGAGGAAAAATTAAATCAGAAAAGTGCAAAGGAACTTCTTGTAGATTCCTTAAAGATGCCCAGAGATATGTTTCTTGGGGCTTCCATCGTGACAATAATCGGAGACGATCAGGTCATGATAGAAAATTACAGAGGTATTCTGGAGTATACGCAAAACAACATTATCCTGCAGGGAAAAAACTGCCGCATTTCCATATGCGGTCAGGGACTGCGAATTTCTTATTACACCAATGAGGATATGAAAATCGAGGGGAAAGTTTCCGAAATCCGATATCTTTAATGGAGGATATGATGATCGAAATCATTCGCTATCTGAAAGGATATGTAAGAATCAGGGTCAGTGGATATGCCCCGGAACGCTTCATGAATCTTTGCACGAATCGCAGAATTATCCTTTGGGGAGTGATCAGAAAAGACGGCTGTTATGAAATGTGTATCGGACTTTCTGATTTTTTCCAGATTAAAGATATTGTGCGGAAAACAAAAACAAAGGTGGCCGTTCTGGAAAGGTTCGGGCTGCCTTTTTTTGTGAGTCGCATGCTTCACAGAAAAATGTTTTCAGCAGGTGTCATTTTCTGTATTTCTTTTTTGATTTTGATGTCACGTTTCATCTGGTCCATTGAATTTACGGGAAATGAAATGATCACAGATGAGGAGCTGATCAATTTTCTGGCAGCGCAAAATATCACCTATGCAACTTCTAAAAATGATCTGAATCTGGAAGAATTGGAATCCTCCATTCGGGAAGAATTTGAGCAGGTAACATGGGCATCTGCGGAATTGAGCGGATCAAAACTGACAATCGAACTAAAGGAAAATGATCTTCCCACCCAGGAAGAAACGGAGGAAGAACTGGCTTCCTGGAAAGAGGGGGCTGACCTTGTGGCCACTGCCTCAGGCACCATTTATTCCATTTTGACCAGAACCGGTATTCCCATGGTAAAAGAAGGGGATACTGTAGAAAAGGGAGCTGTGATTATCAGCGGTATGGTGCCGGTAAATAACGATGATGGAACCGTAAGGGAATGGGAACGTGTGACAGCTGACGGGGATGTGTGGATTTCCTGCCTGGAACCGGTTGAAATCACCCAGAAGCTGAAATATACTTATAAGAATTATACGGGAAGAGAAAAGAAGTACCGTTTTGTATCTGTGTTTGGAAGAAGTATTCGATTTCCTTTTGGAAAAGCCGACTATGTGAAATATGATGAAGTGACCCGGGAGAGCAGATTGCAGCTTTTTGGACAGATCGATTTACCTGTATTTTACGGAAATATCACGTGCAGAGAATATTTGCCCGTAGATGCAGTTTACGATACCCAAAGCGCAAAAAAACTCCTGGAAAACCGATTTCAAAAAATAATCGTGGCTTTAGAACAAAAAGGGGTACACATTATACAAAAAGATGTTAAAATAGTAAAAAAAGCAGAGGCTCTTGTTTTAAAGGGAAATCTGATCGTGCATACAAAGGCTGTTATCCGAAAAGCGATTCAGACACAGGAAACACAGCAGGAGTCATCTGAAGCAATGGGAGAATAAACGGGTGCATAATGCAGCATTTAAAGAAGAAATAATCGATATGCAGGCCGCACATATCAGCAACATTTTCG
>JAFUMV010000015.1 GCA_017482485.1 Lachnospiraceae bacterium | reverse complement strand
CCTTCGCATCATAGAAATGCGCGGGAAGCCAGCAGTTGGTGCTGCCGGAATGGCAGTTGCGGAAACGCACATAGTTGATTTTTCCGAGTTCTCCGCTGTCCACGATTTTCTTGACGGTCAGCGGGCCGGGACGGTACTTCTGCACCAGGGAAATGACGAACTGCACGTTGTTTTTCTCAACGGCATCAGCGATGCGCTGACAGTCCTCCACGGTGAGGGCCAAAACCTTCTCGCTGAAGATATGCTTGCCAGCTTCGGCCAGTTTCACCATGATATCAGCGTGGCTGTCAGTTGCAGAGTTGACGATAACGCCGTCCGCATCGGAATGGAGCAGTTCCTCCAAAGTGGAAAATTCGGGAAGCTTGTATTGGGCACAGAATTCTTTTCTGCGTTCTTCATTTTCTTCCCATACGCCGATCACTTCGGCATGTTTCATTGCTGTTTCGGTATAGCCGCCCGCGTGAACGTGCCATACGCCGCAGATCGCTATTTTTTTCATTCGAAATACACCGGCTTTCCTGTCTTGCTGGAAGTATAGATTGCTTCCAGGATCTCTGATACAACGAGTGCCTGCTCGGGAAGCACAACGGGATCGGTATCATTGATGATGCAGTTGATCCAGTTGACGGCTTCGGTGAGCTGAGGAGTGGCGGAAGCGCCGTCATAGAAGGCAACGCCGCCTGCGGAGGTGTCAACTTCTGTTTTGACAGGTCTGTTGAGCTCGATCTTGTTGAGAACCAGCTTGTTGTCCTTTAAGGAAAGGCCGGCCTTACTGCCGCACAGAACACAGCTGCCCTCGGAGATGGGCTCTGCGGTATTCAACGCCCAGCTGGTCTCCAGCAGGATGGTGGCACCGTTCTTCATCTGGATGAATGCGCATGCAGCTTCCTCAAGAGGAGTGGTGCTCACGCCGTTGTCGCCCCAGATGTTGCCGGCTTCGGGATGCTCCAGCTTCTTATGGGTTCTGCCCATAACAAGAGCGGGTTCATAGTTGTTCATCAGGTAAAGTGTCAGGTCGAGAGAGTGGGTTGCGATATCGATGATGGGACCGCCGCCCTGCTCTTCTTCATTTAAGAATACACCCCAGTTCGGAGTACCTCTGCGGCGGACTGCATAGCAGTTTGCGTAATAGATTTCGCCGAGAGTATCATTTTCAACATATCCTTTTGCAACCTGTGCGGAAACCTTCTGGCGATGCTGATAGCCAATGGTCAGCTTTTTGCCGGTGGCTTTTGCAGCTTCCACCATTCTGCGGGCGTCTGCTGCAGTTTTTGCCATGGGTTTTTCACACATAACGTGTTTGCCTGCGTAAAGAGCGTCAACGGTGATGTCCGCATGTTCCTTGTTGGGGGTAAGAACGTGAACGACTTCGATGCTTTCGTCCTTTAACAGCTCCTTGTAATCGGTATAAACTTTTGCATCTTCGGTGCCGTACTGCTCTGCAGCCTTAACAGCCCTTTCTTCAACGATGTCGCAGAATGCGACCATTTCCACATTGGGGATCTGATGCAGGGAAGGCATATGCTTTCCGTTTGCGATGCCGCCGCAGCCGATGATACCGACTTTTACGATTCTGTCCATGATAGTACTCCTTTCGTAATGAGGGATTTTTTGTGACGGACCGACAGGGCCGGACTGTCAGTTACTGTTCAGGGCCGCATCCTTCAGATTCGCCTTACGATACCAGAACGACAATTCAGACGCGGCCACAATGTGTTGTATATGGGCATATAGACCAGAAAATTCTTCCAGTGCCCAAATTCCCATGATTTCTCCCGCCAAAACGGCGTCCGGCGGGCATATAGACATGAAAACCTCTGTAATGCCCGGAAAAACAGCAAATTATCGGGCACCACAAGACTTTCCATGCGTATATGCCCATTTTCCCATGTTTAAATAATTGTTTCGAAGCAAAACAGGGCATTTTCGAGGATTTCTTTGCTATGTGCCCACACAACAACTATAGACGCGACCTCATCGACGCAAAATGATATTGAAAGCAAAAACGCCGGTTCCGCCAAATTCCAATTTCATGATAGCAATTTGAGAAAAACTGTACTACAATTATCTTGTTGAAAAATATCAAAAATTTGTCATTATGAAAAAAGGTGATTTGGATGGACGAATATTATGTGGAACGGATCGACAGGAAACTGGACGATCATGGCGTGCATTTTTTTAGACAGAATGTGAAGCCCGGCGGTGTGGGCGCGGGAGCGCATATTCATGATGCGATAGAGGTGATTTTCATAGAGGAAGGAGAATACCGGATCTTTGTCAACGGCCATGAGTTTTCAGCCTGTCCGGGGGATGTTTTTCTGTTTCGGGCCAATGCAATTCACAGCATTTATGCGGGAAATTTGCCTGAAAATCGTTATTATGTGCTGAAAGTCAAACCGTCGTTGCTGTTTGAACTCTCCGATGAAAAAAATGCGGTGAGCTATGTCTTAAAATTTGTCGTTTCCGATGACAGGGGAAAAGTCCGCTGGACTGCAAAAGAACTGGAGCAGTCAGAGATCAGAGGCGCATTAGGACAGCTTGTGGATGCGCTTTGGGGAGAACATCCCTGCAAAGACATTTTTTTGAAAATTTGTTCCTGTCAGGTCATATATTCGATGCTGTGCGACATGGTGCGGGACGAAGATACACGAATGGAAGCGGATTTGGCCAACAATACCGCAGCGGCCCAGATCTACAAGGCGATCCGTCATATCAACAGAAATTTTAATACCCAGATCGATGCCCGGCAGCTGTGCCGGATGGTGAATATGAGTTACAGCTATTTTTCCAGAAGCTTCAAAAAGATCACGGGAAGAAGCTTCAAGGAATATTTAAATGAAGTCCGGATCAACAGAGCGGAGCATCTTCTGATGACCACGGACTTAAGCGTGACGCAGGTAGCGCTGGAGTGTGGATACAACAACGTTTCCTATTTTATTACGGTATATAAGGCGCTGAAAAACAGAACGCCGCTGACCGGGCGCAAAGGGGCGTGAGCCTTTGTTCGCCCGGACAGCAATGAACGTCTATATTTCGTCAAACGCTAGGGGAGCACGTTTTAAGGATTATCGTGGGTGCATAGAATGGCTGCGTGATGCTGGGATCATTAATGTGTGCTACTGCCTGAATTCTCCGGAACTGCCATTGAAGGGCAATTATGATGACTCAAAGTATAAGCTGTACTTTTTTGATACAGGGATTTTTGTTGCCATGTTAGATGAAGAAGCGCAGGAAGATCTGAGAGCAAATAAGAATCTTAATGTGTACAAGGGAGCTTTGTATGAGAACATTGTTGGAGAAGCATTGGTAAAAAGTGGATATGATTTATACTATTATAAAAAGGACGATTCTTATCTTGAAGAGGACTTTTTTGTAAGAAAAAAAGATTATCTGGTGCCGGTAGAAGTAAAAGCAACGAATGGTACTGCAAAATCCCTTCGGACACTTATAAAAAGCAATAGTTATCCGGATATAAGATATGGAATAAAATTTACATCAGGAAATATTGGATATAGTGATAATATTTATACATTTCCGTATTTCTGTGCTTTTCTCCTGAAAGACTATCTGAAAGATATGAGTCTTAGCAGATGTAAGGGAATGTGAAGGAGGCAAGTGCTGCGAAGTTTTGGAAGTGGGGTATAAAGGGAGAAAGGACTGGCTGTTGATTCGCGCGATATAAAAAAGCATAAGAATGATATCTTGGGAATCGCAGCTGAATTTAAGTTAGAACATGCGGATAAGTTGCCGGAGAATGTCCGTAACTGGCAGTTGTGAACCTTAAAAAGTTTATGACTGCTTTTTTGTATGTTTCCTCCGGAACGATCGTAAGGGGAATGGTTGAAGCTGAAAAAATTGCAAAAATGGCAAACTTTTTTCACAGGGCCTTCGTCTATAGTACAGAAAGCGCAGAGAACAGATGACATGTAAGTAACAGTTCAGACCGCGGCTGTCAGTTACCATGTACTTAAATTCAGGCGCATTACAGCCTGCAAATAAAAAGTCAAGGCTAAATTAAAGAAAGGAGTATTGGCGATGGCTCAGGATATTTATGATCTCACAGTTGCCTATATCCTGGATAACCAGGAAAAATTTTATCGTCTTGCATATAGCTATGTCCGAAATCAGGATGCAGCTCTCGATGTGGTGCAGAATGCGGTCTGTAAGGGTTTGGAGAAATGTTACGACCTGAAAAATCCGAACGCATTGAAGACCTGGTTTTACCGGATCGTTGTAAATGAATCACTGCAGTATCTTCGTGATAACCGCCGGGAAGTGGTATCTGCAGCAGAGGAAATGCCGGAGGAGATCTACATAGAACCGGAATATGATAAGGAACGGGAAGTGTATGAGGAGGTACAGAAACTTCCCGAACCGATGAAAACGATCGTGGTCCTGTATTTTTATGAAGACCTGACCTTAAAGCAGATCGCGGAGGTCACCCAGACGAATCTGAATACTGTGAAGTCCAGACTTTACAGCGCTTTGCATAAACTGGAAAAGAACCTGAAGGAGGTATTGGCATGAGACCTGAGGATGGGAAAAAAGTGTACGAGAATATTGAAATTCCTGTTGAACTGGGGGAAGTGGTAAATCGGGCGATTGCATCCAGAAGTAAGGAAGATGTTCTGAAAATGGCTGAGAAGAGACGGAATGTTGTGGAATTTAAAGATAAAAAACGCGGTATGGGACGTTTGGTGCGCTATGTAGCATGTGCAGCGGCAGGGCTTTTGGTCTGCATGACCGTGGGGGTCAACACCAGCGAAGCCTTTGCGATGGAAATGCATAAGATCCCGGTGATCGGGCAGCTTGCGAAGGTTCTGACCGTCCGTTCCTGGCACGAGACGGAAGGGGACTACGAATACAATATTGAAGTGCCCGAGATCGTGGTGGAGACAGAGAGCGTTTCTTTTACAGAAGTAGGTCTGGAAGCGTATTTAAATCCCGGATTTACGGCTGACATCAATGCACAGATTCAGAAGATCGTGGATGATTACATGACACAGGCACAGGCGGACATGGAAGCATATAAAGAGGCGTTTTTTGCAACCGGCGGCACAGAGGATGAGTGGAATGACCGTACCATGGATATCTATGTGGATTACAATGTGAAATATCAGCAGGGCAATATCCTCTCCCTGGAACTGATCACTGCCAAGACCTGGGTTGCATCGGAGGAAGAACGTCACTATTATAATCTGGATCTGGAAGCGGAGCGGGAACTGACACTGGAGGAACTTCTGGGCGAGGATTATATCCGTATCGCTTCTGAAAGCATCATCGCACAGATCGAGGAACGTATCGAAGCTGACGAGATGCAGTCGTATTTCGGTTACGGTCCCAATGATGATGGTATGATCGAAGGTTTCAAAGAACTGTCTCCCGATGCGATGTTCTATATCAACGAGGCAGGAAATGTGGTGATTGTGTTCCAGGAATACGAGATCGCGCCCGGCTATATGGGATTCCCGGAGTTTGAGATCATAACAGACTGATCTGTGCCCGGATTCCGGCATAAGCTTATAGGGTGTAGAAATATATAAATATACTTTACATTAACGATTCAACCCGTTAAAGCGAGAAAAGTGGCAGCAACAATAGCGTATGTGGGCGGCAGCAGCGTTGGTAGCATAAATGTGCAATTGAATTGGGCACTTTTTTCTTGAAAATTCAAATTGCTACGGGAGGAAAGCCCTGTTCCTATGGTATGCCAAGACGGGATAGGACACCTAATTATAATATTAAGTTCAGAGTATCACGTTGCTTATTTTTAAGACCTGATGATGGTTTAGATGATGAATTGGCATTGTTTCCAGAACCAGAATGTAAATGAAAGTAAGAGAAACGCAGCAATTAAGCCGTATTTCTCGTTGCTTTTATGAAGCCGGTACACTTTAAATTTAATTATAATGCTGCACAGGGATTTAAGATTTACAAAATGCTGCGGAAAAAAAGACTCCATAGGCATGTTTTGCAGGAAGAAGAGTGCAGTATCAGGCATGTGAAGGGGAAGACGGGGCCATAGGAAGAAAGGGATGAATAGAAAAATATATGTGACTGATCTTTTTAAAAGGAGGGCTTTGTGAGCCCTCCTTTAAATCATCATGATACATTTCCGTAAATGGGTTCCTCATCCCATTCGAGAATTTCTCCGGTGTGTCCGTCAATTTCAAATTCGTATTCTTTCTGGTTGTAATAAATTTTTCCTTCATATTCAAGTCTGCTGTTGTCATAGTCTGACTTAAACTCGCGAATGTGCTCTGCCGCAGCGCCGGGCACTCGTTCGAGAGCAATCTGTCTGGCCTTTTCTTCGCTGATTTTTTCTTTGTCAGCGTTGTTGTTTCCTTCTGCAGAGCCATCAGAATGGGAATAATATTCGGCATCATAGTCATATTCCAGAATTTCGCCGGTGTAGGGATCAATTTCATAGTCGTATTCTTTCTGGTCACTGGAATAAAATTCCACATCATAATTTTTTCTGCCGTCATCTCTGTCTAAGCCGCTTTTAATAAAAGTCACCTGGTCAGCGGTCAGTCCGGCGTGGGACAGCGCGATTTCTCTGGCTTTTTCCTCTGAAATCATATTGGTTTCAGTGCCGTTATTCTGTGCATCGGTCTGATTCCCTGAAACTGCAGAATTGTTTTGTGCGGCATCGGTGTGGCCCTGTGCAGTGTCAGCCTGGTTCTGTACAGTCTGAGTCTGGTTTTCGACAGCAGTCTGATTTTGTACGGCACCGGATTGCTGCTGAGTAGCTGTGTCTGCAGAAGGGGTGGAGGAATCAGCTGCGGGAGTTTTTTCCGCCTCAGGGACCGCCTGTCTGGAACAACCGCCCAGCAGGAGTGCGGTCAGCGCGAACGTGTAAAAAAATATTTTTGTTTTCATTAGATGAATTCTCCTTTCTGGGATTATTATTCCATTTTTTTTGCAGGAAATGTATGCGAAATAAAAATCTATGCAGAAGGAGTAAATGGCAGCGTCGACGCACGCTTTCAAACGGATTAGGCATTGATGTTTTCAAAAGCGATGCCGCTGGCCTTTCGAAAATCTTTCGGTGAAATATCATATTTTTTCCGGAAAAGCCGGCTGAAGTAGAGGGCATCCGAGTAACCCACCGCGTGGGCGATTTCTTTTACGGACTGGGATGTGTGGAGCAGATAGTGCCGCGCCTTATCAAGCCGCAGTTTTTGCTGGTAGTTGGAAGGTGAGCAGCCGACCAGTTCCTTAAACAGGTGGGCAAAATGACTTTTGCTGATGTGCAGCTTTTCTGCCAGCTGATCAAGGTCCAGGTCCTCTGCGAAGTGGTCATAGATGTATTCTGCAGTGGAGTAGATTTCCCGGTAATTGGAGATCGGTTCTTTTTGACAGGCCAAAAAGAGCTGTGTCAGTAATTGAAGCAGCAGCGTATTTTCTTCCTGTTCATGAGTAGGTGTGGAAAGCATGTGGGTATGAATGAGCTGAGAAAAGAGGCTTTCAAACTGTGTTCTTGATTTGATCGGAATAACCCGGCTTTCTGTCAGAGACAGGGAAGCGAGGACATCCTCCACAGAGGTGCCTGTAAAATGCAGCCAGTAAATCACAGTATCCTTATCATGGGGAATGATGTAGAACTGTCGGTCACCTTTGGCATAAAATGCGCTTTCCCCCTCCTTTAATTTTGTGATTTCTCCCGCAATCTCCAGCTTCATCTCGCCCTGTTTGACGTAGAGCACATGATAGTCGAAACGTCCCTGGTCGCGTACTACCGCATAGGAAAAGTCGCCGATATCCTCGGTGCCGCAGCTGTTTACCTGCAGATATTTATGGGCTTTAAAGTCGGTTCTGTTGTCAGATAAATAGGTGATCATAAATAAATTGCCTTTCTGCGTGCCTGTATCAATCAAAAGTATTCTTTTATCTGCATATTATATCTTTTTTTTGTGCTTTTTTCAACCGGATTTCTCAGTCGGAAATTGGATTGATTGTTGAAAAGTACAGCTGAATTGTCCATGTTTTTAATTTGTTTGTTCATTGTTGCCAAAGTTGTAAAATAATATAATGTTAATACTTGAAACAAACGTAATTTATACATAATCGGAGTGGCAGCATATGAGAGAAAAAATATTATTGGACACCGGCTGGCGATTTCATCTGGGAGATATTGAAGATGTTGTGGTGCTGGATAAGGGGCCGGTTTACATGCAGGCAAAAACACAGGAAAAGAGATTCGGACCGGCCAGCAGAGGATATAAGGACATTCCGAACGATTTTTCGGACAGTGGAAACATTACAGCGTTGTCCTGGAAATACGTCAGGATACCCCATGATTATATGATTGAGCAGCCTCCGTTAAAGGAAAATAATTTTACACTGGGGGGCATGAAATATGAGAATGCCTGGTACCGGTATCATTTTTCCATGGAAGAAGCTGACAAAAGCAAAAGGCTTGCGCTCTATTTTGAAGGCGTTGCAGTGCAGTCTACCATTTATTTAAACGGTCAGCTTCTGACCCATAATTATTGCGGATACAACTCTTTTGAGGTGGATATTACGGATTTCGTTGATTTTGAGAACGAAAATGTCCTTGCAGTGTATGTGGATGCGACCAGCAAACACGAAGGCTGGTGGTATGAGGGCGGCGGCATTTATCGGCCGGTGTGGCTGATAAAAACGGACCTGGTGAGTGTGGATCTGTATGGAGTATATGTGCATCCTCAAAAGAAAGAGGATTTGCGTTGGGATGTTCCGGTGGAAGTGACGGTCCGAAATGACGGGACAAAGACACAGCGCATTACAATAAAGACTGTATTGGCTGATCCGGAGGGAAATCCGGCAGCCTGTCTGGAACAGACGGCAGAGATTGCCGGAAAGCAAAAGAAGACGGTCACTTATGCAGCCAGTGTGGAAAATCCTCCTTTGTGGGATGTGGACAATCCCAAAAGATACACAGCGGTGACCTGTATTTTAAAAGACGGGGAAGAAATCGATCAGGTGACAGACCGGTTCGGTTTTCGGACAATCCGTTTTGACGCCGACGAAGGCTTTTTCTTAAACGGCAGACATGTTTACTTAAAAGGCGTGAACTGCCATCAGGATTACGGTCTGACAGGAAAGGCGGTGCCGGAGCGGGTTCAGAGATATAAATTGAAGCTGATCAAAGAGATGGGGGCCAATGCATTCCGGTGTTCTCATTATCCCCATTCGGAAAGCACGATGGAAGCGCTGGATGAAATGGGATTTCTGGTGATGGATGAAACAAGGCATTTCAGTTCTTCTCCGGAAAGCCTGGCGCAGCTTGAAATGCTGATTAAAAGAGACAGGAATCATCCCAGCGTGATTTTATGGTCCATCGGAAATGAAGAGCCCAGTGTGATGACAGAGTCGGGACTGCGTACTGCGGAAACGATGAAAGCCTGCGTGAAGCGGCTGGATGCTTCCAGACCGGTCATGACAGCAGTTTGTCATAAGCCTGTAGAAGCGCCGGCAGTGCAGGCAATGGAGGTTTTGGGGCTTAATTACCAGCTTCATAACCTGGATAAATTACACGAAAAGTATCCGGATCTTCCGTTAATGTCTTCGGAATGCTGTGCAACGGGTACGACAAGAGGATGGTATTTCCCGGATGATCCGGTCAGAGGATATTTATCCGCCTATGACAAGGACACCACAGCGGATTTTCTGGGCAGGGAAAAATCCTGGAAATTTCTGATGGAACGGCCCTGGGTGATGGGATGCTTCCAGTGGGACAGCATTGAGCATCGAGGAGAGGCGACCTGGCCCAGATTATGTTCCCAATCCGGTGCCATCGATTTATATTTGCAGAAAAAAGATGCCTTTTATCAAAATCAGTCTCACTGGTTGACTGAGCCGATGATTCATCTCATGCCTCACTGGAATTTTCTGGGGCTGGAAGGAGAACCCATTCGTGTGGTAGCATATACGAATTGTGAGGAAGCGGAGTTGTTTTTGAATGGCGTAAGCCTGGGAAGAAAAACGATAGAAGCTTATGGACACGGTGAGTGGTCTGTGGCATATGAACCGGGAAGTCTGTCAGTGGTCGGCTATCGGAATGGTAAGGCCGTTGCAGAGGATCGGGCAGAGACTTCGGGAAAACCGGCAGCGCTGAAGCTGAAGCTGGAGGATGAGGGCGTGACAGCGGACGGTAAGGATGTGGCAATTCTCACCTGTTATGTGGTGGATGAGCAGGGCAGAGTCGTGCCTGATGCGCAAACAGAGGTTTCTTTTGCGGTAAATGAGCTGGGCAGTATTCTGGGAAGCGGTTCCGATGTCTGTGATGATGTGCCGCCCGCCGCGCATGTGCGCAGAATGAGAGCCGGATTGTGTTCTCTGGCCGTTCTGGCAGGAAAGAAAAGCGGATTGCTGAAGGTCTGGGCATTTGCGAATGGACTCAAAACAGCCGCACTGGAAATTTTGCTGATAGAGCCTGCCGGATGATGCAGTGCTGTATTGAGGGGAGAAAAAAGAAAACAGGAGGTACATAAAGTGAGAAAAATGACAGCAGAAGAAAAGCGGAGGCATCGGAAAAATACGGTGAAACTGATGAAGCGCCACTGGGTTTTGTATATCTTTCTGATCCCGGCCCTTCTTTATCTGGCAACCTTTAACTACGGGCCTATGTATGGTCTGATGATTGCCTTTAAAAATTTTAAGGCGAGCAAAGGTATCTGGGGAAGTGAATGGGCAGGTCTGAAATGGTTTGAAACTTTTTTCAGTACGCCCCGTTTTTTGGACATCCTGAAAAATACGCTGACAATAAGCCTTTACTCTCTGGTGTTTGATTTTCCCCTGCCGATTATTCTGGCACTGATTTTGAATAATGTAAAAAATCTGAAATGGAAGAAATTTGCACAGACTGTCACCTACATGCCCCACTTTATATCCGTGGTAGTGCTGGTGTCCATGATGTCCATTTTCTTCTCTCCGAATTCGGGAATGATCAATACGCTTTTAAAATATCTGGGAGGATCCGGTGAGACTTATTTTATGGGAAATGCCCAATATTTCCCTCACATGTATGTGTGGAGCGGCATCTGGCAAAGTATGGGATGGGGATCCATTATTTACATTGCGGCCCTGGCGGGAGTGGACCCTTCGCTGCATGAATCCGCCATGTTGGACGGTGCGAACAAATTTAAAAGAGTGCTGCATATCGATCTGCCTACCATTATGCCGACCATGGCGATCATGCTGATTATGCGCTGCGGTTCCATCATGAACATTGGTTATGAAAAAGTATATCTGATGCAGAACTCACTGAATATTGCGACATCGGAAGTCATTTCCACTTACGTTTACAAGATTGGTCTTCAGCAGCAGCAGTTCAGCTACTCCACTGCAATTGGTCTGTTTAACAGTGTGGTGAACTTCATATTGCTTCTGATTGTGAATAAGACAGTTGATAAGCTCAGCGGTTCCAGTCTGTTTTAAGGGGGTGATAAAAGATGAAAAATAAGACAAATAAAAAGAAGCAATCCTGGGATGACAGGATTTTCACAGCCATCTGCAGCATCCTTCTGTTCTGTTTCGTTTTTGTAGTGGCATATCCGATTTATTTTGTGCTGGTGGCATCTTTTACGGATCCTCAGTATGTTAACAGCGGCGAGATTCTGCTGTATCCGAAAGGCTTTACGCTGCTGGGCTATGAACAGGTATTTGCCAATAAACAGATCTGGACAGGCTATGCGAATACGATTTTTTACACTGTGTCCGGGACTGCTCTGGGAACCGGAATCACAATTCTGGCAGGGTATGCACTTTCCAGAAAGGACCTGCCGGGAAGAAAAATTATCATGAAGCTGATTGTTTTTACCATGTATTTCGGCGGCGGAATGATTCCTTTTTACCTTGTGGTGAAATCCCTGGGAATGATCAATTCCAGAACTGTGATGGTTTTATTGGGAGGGGTATCCGCCTATAACATCATTGTGGTGCGTTCTTTCATGGAAAGCAGTATTCCTGACGAGCTGTGGGATGCGGCAACCATTGACGGCTGCGGCGATGGCGGATTTTTTGCAAAGATCGTGCTGCCTCTTTCCAAAGCGGTAATTGCGGTCATGGTTTTATTCATTGCGGTTGGCTACTGGAATTCCTATTTCAATGCCATGATCTTTTTAACGGACAGTGACAAATATCCGCTGCAGCTGGTGCTGCGAAATATTCTGCTGACAGCCAGCGCATCCAGCAATACGGCAGCGCTGACGGATCCGGAAGCATCCATGCGGCTGGAACAGGCAGTACAGGTGATCAAATACGGTATTATTGTGGTTTCAACGGCACCGATCATTTGTGTTTACCCTTTTGTGCAGAAGTATTTTGTAAAGGGCGTTATGATCGGAGCCGTGAAAGGATAAAAATTTTCAAGGAGGAAACAAAATGAAAAAGAGAACGCTCAGCATGATGTTGACAATGGCGATGACAGCGGCATGTCTTGCCGGATGTGGTGAAAAGGCTGCAGCGCCTGCAGAAAGCGCAGAGCAGTCTGCAGCGGAGGAAAACCAGGACAGTGCAGCAGAAGAATCTGCCGAAGAAGCTGCAGCAGAAGGGGTTGCAGTGGATGCTTATGCAGGAACCACCATCACGGTGGCGGTAAATAAGGCCGCACTGGACAAGGGAGAAAGCTTCAATGATAAGCCGATCTTTAAGATGGCGGAAGAAGCTACCGGCATCAAGGTGGAATTCATTGAAATTGAAGAAGCCAATAATGGCGATAAGATGAATATCATTCTGGCCAGCGGGGATCTTCCGGATGCATTCCTCGGCGTTTTGAACGAAAGTCAGATGGCAGCCAGCATTGATTCTTTCTATGATCTTTCCGAAGAAGGACTTCTTGAAACGTATGCGCCCAATGTAGTTGCTGATTATGAGAAGATGGATGGATTTTCTGTTCTGACATGGCCTGATGGTTCCATCCGTTCTCTGATGACAGGTCCTCAGACCAGTTATAACAATGCAGCGGACGGTATCATGGTGATCAATAAGGCATGGCTGGATCAGCTGGGCCTGGATATTCCCAAAACCGCGGATGAATTTTATGAAGTGTTAAAGGCATTTAAGGAAAACGATATGAATGGAAACGGTTTGGCTGACGAAATTCCGCTGGAGTTTTCCGCAAGCAACTGGGCTGCACAGATCATGAATCTGGCAAATCCCTGGGGTATCGCAGGGCAGAGTTCCTCCAACTCCGATCATTATGTGATGGTAAAAGACGGACAGGCTGTGGGCACACTCTATACAGAGGAATTCAGGGCATTTCTGGAATATTATCATAAGCTGGCTGAAGAAGGCCTGATTGATATGGAAGGCTTTTCTCAGACCAGTGAACAGTATTATGCGAAGCTGAAGGCAAATCAGGTTGGCTGCTATCTGGCATGGAGCCCTTACTCCAACTTTGATGTGGAAACCGCAAGAGATTATGTGGTATTAAAGCCTTTTACAGCAATGGAAGGTGTGGAACCGAAAAAGACCGGCAACCAGGAGCGTCTGTTTGCCACCAGAACAGGTTTTGCCATTGCGGCAGATTCTGAAAATGTGGAAGCGGTACTGACCTGGTGGAACTACATGTCCAGCACACTGGAGCTGAAGTGGATAGCGCGCTGCGGTGAACAGGGCAACGCATGGGATATCGTGGACGGCAAAGTGGTTTCCCGTACTCCTGAAGGATTGTCTGAAGGATTTACCGAAACAGATTACCAGTACACTTATGCATGTGTGGACAGAGCGCCTTTTTTGTTATCGGAAGAAACCATGGTAGCTGAAGAGAAGGAAGATGATGCAACCTGGGTTCGTCAGTGCATGGTGGATGAAGTATTTGACATGATTCCTACAGAGGTGATTCCTGCAGCTTTTGTGGATCCCGATGATGCAATGGCTCACAGCCTGATCGCGACTGAGCTGATTTCCATGGCAGATAATTTCGTGGCGACCAGCATTGCAGATGGTGTAACGGATGACAGCTGGAACGCATTCCAGGAAAGCCTGGTTGGCTTACAGTATGACGAATGGCTGGCTTATTATCAGAGAATTCTGGATGCACAGAAATAAGTTATGAAATATGTAGAAGAATATTTGAACACTCCTGTTATAGGAGAATATGAAGTCATTGTAGCAGGGGGCGGCATTGCGGGAATCGCGGCCGCCCTTGCCGCTGCAAGGCAGGGAGCAAAAGTCGCCCTGCTGGAGCGGGAATATATGCTGGGCGGTCTGGCAACGGCCGGACTGATTGCCATTTATCTGCCGCTGTGTGACGGGATGGGAAATCAGGCCAGCTTTGGTATCGCAGAGGAACTGTTCCATTTGTCCATTCGATACGGATGGGAAGGAAGTTATCCGACCGCCTGGCTGGAGGGCGGCAGCGCAGAGGAGAAAAAACAGAAGCGTTTTGAAGTGCGGTTTAATCCCCAGCTGTTTGCCATTGCTGCGGAGCAGCTTCTGTTGGATGCCGGCGTTTCGATTCATTACGGAACGACCGTCTGCAGCGTAAAGGTGCAGCAGGATAAGATTTCCCATGTGATTGTGGAAAATAAGTCAGGCAGAAGGGCTTACCGGGTCAAAGCGGTTGTGGATACCACCGGGGATGCGGATATCTGCAGTATGGCGGGAGAAAAAACGGCGTTGTTTCAGCAGAAAAACCTGCTCGCTGCCTGGTATTATTATGCCACGAACCGGGGATATGACTTAAAAACGATGGGCGTGGCAGATGTTCCGGAGGAAGAGAAAACAGGTGAGGTCAGACAGCTGGTGGCAAAGCGTTTTGGGGGAGTAAAAGAGGAAGAACTGAGTGAAATGATGCTTCTTTCCCATGCGGAAATTCTCCGGGATGTGTTGAAAAAGAGAGAAAGTGATCCCTCCTGTTTTCCGGTGACGATGGCGACGATTCCGCAGGTGCGGATGACGCGCAGAATCTGCAGCGCATATACGCTGGACACTTCGGAGGAACGCATTTCTTTTCCGGACAGCATCGGCGTGATTGGAAACTGGAAAAAAAGAGGCCCTGTTTATGAGATTCCTTTTCGATGTCTGTATGGTATAATGGTAAAAAATCTGATTACTGCCGGAAGAAGCATTTCCGTGACAGATGCCATGTGGGATGTGACCCGGGTGATTCCGGCCTGCGCGGTGACCGGAGAAGCCGCCGGAACGGCAGCAGCGCTGAGTGACTGTTTTGAAACGCTGGATGTCGGTTTGCTGCAGAAAAAACTGCTGGAAGCCGGATGCAGGATCTCGTGCAGGGATGAGGCGGATTGACTGCATGCGCTTCCCGGAAAAAGAGGAAGGTCGCAGTCGGAAAGGGATTTCGTATGATACAGTTTCATGTTTATCCGGAGGGAAAAAAGAGGATTGTGACGTTTAGCTATGATGACGGACACGAAAACGATGCGCGGCTTGTGCGCCTGTTCAATCAGTACGGGGTGAAAGGAACTTTTCATTTAAACGGTGGGACAAAAAACGATGGCGGGATGGAAAATACCGACTTACCAAAGCTTCTGAAAGCACGGTATCAGGGACATGAAATATCCTGCCACACGATGAGTCATGGATGGCCTGCAAGAATGCCGTGTCAGTCTCTTATAGCAGAAATAACAGAAAACCGTCGTTTTTTGGAAAAAGCTGCAGGATATCCTGCAATTGGTATGTCCTATCCCAGCGGTGACTATGATGAGGATGTAAAAACTGCGATGAAAATGTGCGGAATCGTTTATTCCAGAACGGGGAAGAAGACCATGGACTTTGGCCTGCCTGATGATTTTCTGGAATGGCATCCCACCTGTCATCACAGACAGGCTCTGGAATTGTGTGACAGATTTCTTGCCAACCTGGATTCCGAGTGGGAGCGGCCGCTCTTTTACATCTTCGGACACAGTCACGAATTTCACACAGAAGAAGACTGGAATCTCATGGAAAGCATCTTAAAGAAGCTTTCGGGAAATGAAAAAATCTGGTATGCCACAAGCATTGAGATTTATCGATACATGACAGCGCAGCGGTCTCTGGAAATTTCTGTGGATGAAACCTGTTTTTACAACCCCACCGCGGTGACGGTCTGGGTGGAAAAGGATAAAAAGCAGATCATCCGGATTCCGGCTGGAGAGACGGTGGTGCTTAAGTAGAGCGGACATTTGGGCCCGGGGGGCGTGCCGGAACGACAGAGGTGCCGGAGCACCTTCTACTTTTCGGAATGTTTCAGCCGGTACTGTCTGGGGGAAAGCCCGGTGTGTTTTTTGAACAGTCGGCTGAAATAGAGCGGATCCTGATATCCGGACATGGCACAGATATCCGTAATGTTCAACTGTGTGGAGGCAAGCAGCATCATGCTGTTTTTCAGACGCAGCATCTGCTGATAGGCATGGGGAGCCATGCCTGTCTGCTCTTTAAAAAGATCCATAAAACGGCTCTGGCTCAGGCTGCAGGAAGCGGCCAGTTCCCGGATGCTGATTTCTGTATTGTAATGGGCGGTAATGAAGGTTACCGCCTCATTTATTTTGTCATTGGTAGAATCCGTATTGTTTACCAGCTTTCCGAGGGTGTAAAGCATGGACAAAAGAAGTCCCTTCTCGTTGGAGACGGGAAGCTTCCGGTTATGCTCGGCGATCAGCTGTATAAACATTTTTTCAAAAATCGGTGATGCCCCGGTCGGATAAACGCCGCCCCGAAGTCTGGCTTCTCTGAGAATTTCATCCATGTCATATCCGTTGAAGTGAATCCACATTCTGGACGTGTTTTCATAATCAATATATTTCTGAGGAACATGGGGAGGATAGAGCGCGAAGCCCTGTTTTAACAAATGTGTCTTTCCTTCATATTCCACTTCGCACTGTCCGCTTATCACATAAAGAATGTGATAGTCAACCCGGCCGCTTTTTCGATAAGTGATGCGGGAAACGGGGGTGGAAGGGTGGAGGCCGCAGCTGTTGATCTGCAGGTAGGAATGACTTTTTATATTGGTGCTGTCTATCAGGTCGCCATTATGGATTAACATGAAAAATCGTTGCTCTCCTTTTTTGAAAATCTATAGTCAGCTTATCACAGGACAGTAATTTTGTCCATGTTTCCAGTAAAGAAGTGTATTCAGAAATCGGAAGTCTCTTTTTATAATGAAAGAAAAAAAGGAGCGAATGCTGGTGTTTGAGTACAAAGTAAAAATCGGTCTGGCGCCCATGCGGCGCAACACCACAAACAGGCCGGCGAAAACCTTTTTAACCTGGGTATCTGCCGAGGAAAGAGGACACAGGTTTGTGG
Organism: Lachnospiraceae bacterium; assembly: GCA_017482485.1. GTDB lineage: Bacteria > Bacillota > Clostridia > Lachnospirales > Lachnospiraceae > Gallintestinimicrobium. The sequence goes on along the minus strand of JAFUMV010000015.1, from coordinate 4,772 downwards.
ATTATATCGAGAAGAATTTCGCCGGCGAAAATGTGGAGTTCGTGGATATTAAAGGGATCGGCTGCAATGATCTGATGTTTGACGATGATTCGGCGAAAGCGGTGGCGGAACGTTTTCGGAAAGAAAAAGTGGATGCCGTTCTTATCATCAACTGCAATTTCGGAAACGAAGAAATCGCGGCGGATGTGGCCAAGGCGCTGGGCAAGCCCGTTGCGCTCTGGGCACCGCTGGATGATGAGTATTATGAGGACGGCATGCGTCCCACCGATTCCCAGTGCGGTCTGTTTGGAGTTTCCAGGCAGATGCAGCGTTACGGCATTCCTTTTTCCCACATTCCCTGCTGCAGGGTGGAATCGGAAGAATTTAAGGAAGGCTTTGAGCGGTTTACAAGAGTTGCCTGTATGGTGAAAAATTTCACCGGCATCCGGGTGGGACAGATCGGCACCCGTCCGTCCCCCTTCTTTTCCGTTATCTGGAATGAAGGGGAGCTGATGCAGAAGTTTGGTTTAAAAATTGTTCCCATCAACATGGCGGTGGTGCAGGATCGTTTTTATCGGGCAAAAGAAGAAAAGAAAGAGGAAATCGCTCATTTCGTCCAGGTTTTTCGGGACAATTATCAGATGGACGAGCTGACGGTCGCGTATCTGGAACGGATGGCCTGTCTGGTGGTGACCTATAAGGGGCTGTTTGAAGAGTTTAAGCTGGATGTGATCAGTGCGGAATGCTGGACGGCAACGCCCCAGATGTTCGACGGACTGGCTCCCTGTGCGGTGTACGGCATTTTAAACGATCTGGGCTATCTCATCAGCTGTGAAAGCGACATGCACTGTGCGCTGACCATGGCGCTGTTGTCTGCAGCGTCCTTCGGAAAGGCAAGGCCCTTTCTGGGGGAATTTACGGTGCGCCATCCGGAGAATAAAAATGCAGAGCTTTTATGGCATTGCGGTCCCTTCCCCCTGTCTGTCAAGGACAAAGATTCTGTGGCCCGTCTGGTCAATCAGAGGGAATGGTTCCGGGTAAAGGACGGGCAGTATACGGTGGCGCGCATGGATCAGGAGAACGGAAACTATATGATGTTGGCCGGCACCTGTCAGACCACATCGGGCCCTTTGACCCATGGGACCTATCTGTGGGGAGAATTTAACGATCTGCAGGCCTGGGAGGATCGTTTGCTGGATGGCCCTTATATTCATCACTTTGTGGAGATCGAAGGGGATTACACAAAGGAACTGAGAGAATTCTGCAGATACTTCCCGAATTTGAAAATGGATGACAGCATCAAATAACTTACATGGAAAAGGAGATTACAGATGCAGACCAACGATTTTTTACATGCGATGATCCTCACCGAGCTGGAAGATGCCGTGGGTGCAGAAAACTGTTCCGTCAAGCAGATTGACAAGGTGACGCACAGCGTGGATTATTACTGGCTGTCCCGCATGTGGGCGGATCGGGGAAAAAGAATGCCGGAGGCGGATTTTGTGGTGGCGCCAAAGGATGCCCAGGAGACTTCCAGGGTTTTAAAAATTGCCAATTATTATAAAATTCCCGTCACCACCTGGGGCGGCGGAGGCGGTACCCAGGGCGGCGCGATTCCGGTGTGCGGCGGCATCCTTTTGGACACCAAGAGAATGAATCAGATTTATGAAGTGAATACCGAGAGCATGTACATCGAGTGCGGCACCGGCGCGATTTACAAGCATATCGAATGGGCGGCCAATGAAGTGGGAAAGGCCACCATGCATTATCCCTCTTCCCTGACCTGCTCCACTGTGGGCGGATTTTTGGCCCACAGAGGAATCGGCGTGGTTTCCACCAAGTACGGCAAGATCGATGACATGGTGCTGCAGATGGAAGTGGTGCTTCCAAACGGCGATATCATTTATACCTCTCCCGCACCCAAGCATGCGGCAGGCCCAGATTTGAATCAGATTTTCATCGGCTCCGAAGGAACGCTGGGCGTCATCACAAAGGCCCAGATCCGCATTTTCGATCAGCCGGAAGAAAGGCGGTTCCGGGGATTTTTATTCCAGGATATGAGCGGCGCTTTCAAGGCGTCCAGAGAGCTTCTGCAGAAGTTTAAGCCTTCCGTGATGCGTCTGTATGACCCGGCGGAGACCGCATCTTTAATCAAAAAGATCGTCGGCGTGGAAAAGCCCGGCGCTTTCATGAACGTGGCCTACGAAGGCTGTAAGGAAATGGTGGAAGTGGAAGAAAAGATTCTTTTGGATACTTTCAAAAAATACGGCGCAGAGGATCTGGGCAGCGAGTACGGCGAAAAATGGTGGGAGGAAAAGATCACCTTCTTTTATCCCGGCCATATGATGGATCTTCCCCAGATGTTCGGCACCATGGACACCATCGCTCCTTACGGAAAGATTGAAGAAATTTACCGGGCGATGAAAGAGGCCATTGAAACCAATTATCCCCAGGCGAAATTCATTGCCCACTTTTCCCACTGGTACGAATGGGGCGCGATGGTATATGACCGTTTTATCGTGGACGGTAAAGATGTGCCCGAGGATCCGGTGGAAGCCCTTCGCCTCCATCAAAAGATCTGGACCACCGGTGTGCGGGCGGCCATCGCTCACGGCGGCGTGGTCAACGATCACCATGGCGTGGGCATCAAGCTGGGGCGTCTGATGAAGGAACAGTATGGACCGGCCATGCAGGTCTTTGAAGGCTTAAAGAAACAGCTTGACCCCAACGGAATCATGAACCCCTTCAAACTTGGTTTATAAATCAGGACGCGTTTTTCCATAAAATGCGCCGGAATGTGAGGAAAGTATGACTGAAAACAGTAAAAAACATGTGGATTCCTGCCGCTTTTGCTGGATGTGCCGCCATATCTGCCCCATCGGCAACGCCACAGGTCTTGAGAGAAATACCGCCCGGGCAAGAGCGCTGGGACTGTCTTTGGTGAACAGAGGGACATTTGTTCTGGCGGATGTCATTGACAATGTGTATGAATGTGCCTGCTGTGGCGCCTGCACCAAAGAATGCGTGACCGGCTGGGATCCGGTGATGTTTACCAAGGAGGCGAGACTGGATGCCGCCATGGAAGGGGTGCTTCCGGAATCCATTGAAAAACTGATCGACAGCTGTCTGGAAACGGGAAATGCCTATGGTTTGACAGAAGTGGATGCTTCTTTTAAAGAGGCCGCCGCAGCCCATGCGGCCAAAAAGGATATTCTTTTGTTTTTGGGGGTGGATGCGATTTACAAAGTGCCAAAGGCTTCTGTGAATGCCATGAAGGTGCTGGAAAAGGCCGGTGTATCTTTTTCTGTGCTGGAAAAAGAGCCCCCCAGCGGCCAGCAGCTGGAATATCTGATCAGCGCGGCCAATGAGACAAAGGAGCAGATGATCGCCTGCGCTGCTTCGCTGAACGAATTTCAAAAAGTTGTGGTATTTGATCCCCAGGATGCGAAAGTGTTCAAACGCGAATATAAGGAATGGGGCGTGGAGATCAAAGCGGAAGTGGTGACTTTCACCGCTTATCTGGCAGAGCTTCTGGAAAAAGGCGCACTTACGGCTGCTGACTCCGGTCTGTCTGTTGTATACCAGGATCCGTTTCAGCTGTCCAGAGATCTGGGAGAAACAAGTGAAGCGCGCAGCGTGATTTCGGCCTTTGCGGCATGCAATGAGATGCTCTGTCATGGAAAGGATACCATGTGGGCCGGAAATCTTCTGATGAAAGAGTGGATGCCGGATGTGATTCTTCGGGTGGCAGCAGACCGTATTCAAAATGCGAAGAGCGTGGGCGCAGACACCATTGTGACCGCCAGCGTATCCGAATACGCCTCCTTAAAGGCGGTGGCGCAGAGGGAAGTGAAGATTCTTTCCCTGGAGGAACTGATTCTTGGAATTTGACGGTTATGACATTCGCCGGGCGCCGTGCACGGCAGCCAGGCGGATGGGGCAGGTGTCAAATAAGGCACCGGAAAGGCGATAAAAATGCTGGTTACATTAAAAGAAGTGCTGGATATGGCGCAGAAAGACAGCTTTGCCGTTCCCGCATTTAACGTATATAACATGGAAACTGTGACGGGAGCGATCCAGGCGGCCGAGGAAGCGAAGGCACCGGTGATTTTACAGGCATATGCAAGACTTTTTAAGGACGGCAGCGCTTATTATCTGGCACCCCTCATTCTTGCTGCAGCCAAAAAAGCGAGTGTGCCGGTCTGCTTTCATCTGGACCACGGCCCTTCCGGACTGGAGGTGGCCAGAGCGATGTACTGGGGTGCCACCGGCATCATGTTTGACGGATCACTGCTTGATTTTGAGGATAACATCGCACAGACAAAGGCTGTCGCAAAAGAATGCGGTTATGCCGGTGTCTGGGTGGAAGGGGAGCTGGGACATATCGGCAGCGTGAACGATGACAGCATGGAGGAATTTACCAATGTGGAAGAAGCGGCACGTTTTGTGAGAGAAACCGGTGTTGCTGCCCTGGCGGTTTTGGTGGGCAATGCCCATGGCCGTTATAAAAGGCCGCCGAAGCTGGACATTTGCCGGATAGCGGCCATTTATGAGGCCACAGATCATACACCGCTGGTGCTGCACGGCGGCTCCGGCATTCCGGATGATCAGATTCGTCTGGCGGTGCAGGCCGGCATCCGCAAAATGAATTTCGGCACTGACGTGTGTTATTCCTTTCTGGACGCGGTGCAGGAAGAAATCAATGCGCCGGACAGAAGTGTGGCGCTGGATCTTTTCATGAGAAAGCCGGTGGAATCCGTGAAGAATTTCTGCCTGACTAAAATAAAGCTGCT
>JAFUMV010000149.1 GCA_017482485.1 Lachnospiraceae bacterium | reverse complement strand
CCTCCTTCTACTGCTGTCAGAAGGAAAGATAACCATACCATTTCTGTATGAAAGAGTAAATATCTACTGTGCGGGAGTAAATTCCACTCCCCATTGGAGGAGTGGAATTTAAAATTTCATTTTAGGAGGAAGAAACGTGTTTCGTCTCGTTATTGAAGTTTATCCGAATCGCAGTTATAATCGAAGTGGAAATATGGCTTGATTGGAAATAAAAAATATACACTACACTTAAAGGAGAACAACTTAATATGAAACAACAGCAGGCATTTTCCGGAAAAGAAAAAATGTTAAAGGGAGGACTTCATTGTCACACCACGCGTTCAGACGGTAAAGTCACTCCCGAGGAAGTGATCCGTTGTCATTATCAAAACGGGTACGATTTTCTTGCGATTACAGATCACAGAAAGTATAATTTTAAAAATTATGCGCCCGATGTGCCGATCACGATCATTCCCGGAATGGAATTCGATAATACCTTCGAACGCGGAAGCGGATTCCGGTGTTTTCATACCGTATGCATCGGTCCGGCAAAGGAGGATGGAAACGGTTATGAGCAGGATCAGTATCTGGAGTCCGGCACAGCCAAAAACCAGGAAGAATACCAGCCATATCTGGACGATATTCATGCAAAAGGGAATCTGACGGTATACTGTCATCCGGAATGGAGTTCGACCCCTGCCCGCTGTTTTGATAATCTGAAAGGCGACTTCGCAATGGAAATATGGAACAGCGGCAGTGCGATGGAATGCGACATGGATACCGATGCCGCGTACTGGGATGAAATTCTCGGACAGGGCAAGATTATCTACGGGGTAGCAACTGATGACGGTCATGCTATGTACCAGCATTGCAATGGCTGGGTTATGGTAAACGCGGAAAATAATATCAACGCGATCCTCGAAGCGTTAAAAAACGGAGCATTTTATTCCTCCTGCGGCCCTGAAATTTATAATTTCTATGTGGAAGACGGAAAAGCTGTCGTGGAATGTTCTCCGGCTGCCAAAGTTCGTTTTCACAGCTGTATGCATCCCACCCGCATTGTGAAGTCTCCCGATGGGACGCTGACACGCGCGGAATTTGACCTGGAAAACCAATGGGAAGGCAAATATAAGTACATCCGTGCGACTGTTATCGATAAGAACGGCAAATATGCGTGGACTAATCCTATTTTTCTCGATTCCCGCGAGTATCGATGATTTGAATTCGAATTTCGATTATTTGTATGAATATGATGTATTGACAATTCAACAGGCATGAGTTAGAACACCGGTCAAAAAAAGGCCGGTGTTTTTTCCTTTGAAGCTCAGCGCAACCGTCGGTTGACAGATTTCCAAGCAAAATTGGTGGCTGTCAACCGCGTTTTCTGTTATGCTGTAATCATCTTAAGAGAACAGATACGATATCGTAAGATCAAAACATATCTTTTCAGATGAGGAGGCAACATGATTTTAGCGGAAAAAATTACAAAACTCAGAAAACAAAACGGCTGGTCTCAGGAGGAACTTGCGATGAAACTGAATGTTTCCAGGCAGTCTGTGTCCAAATGGGAAAGCGCGGCATCCATTCCGGATCTGGACAAAATTATAAAGCTGAGCCGGATTTTCGATGTGAGCACAGATTACTTATTAAAAGATGAGTTGGAAGAAGAGATGATGCCGGAGACCATCGAGGACATTCCGGAAGTCGATGAAGAAAATATGAGAAGCATTTCTCTGGAGGATGCGAACCGATACATGGAGCTGGTGGAAAAAGCGGCAGGAAAGATAGGTGCAGGAGTAACAGCCTGTATTCTTTCCGTTATTCCGCTGATTCTGCTGGCAGGCATGGCAGAATATCAGATCATTTCTATCACGGAAGACATGGCAGGCGGTATAGGTGTGGCATTGCTGCTTTTCATTATCGCGGCAGCGGTAGCGGTTTTTATCACCCAGGGAATGAAGCTGGACAAATTTGAATATCTGGAAAAAGAACCCCTTTCCCTTCAGTACGGAATCGCAGGCATTGTGGAAGTGAAAAAAGAACAGTTTGAGCCTGTCTTCAAAAAATGTGTTGCAGCAGGTGTTGTTGTCTGCATCATCAGTGCAGTGCCGATTATGATTGCGGCGGCTTTCGGAATGCCCGACATCGTGATGATATACTGTACGGCCATTTTGCTTACATTTGTTGCCTGCGCGGTATTTCTGTTCGTCTGGTCCGGCATGATCTTTGGCAGTTATCAGAAACTTTTGGAAGAAGGGGAATACACTCGGGAGAAAAAACAGGAAAATAAGAAAAATGCCAATCTGGCTACCGCATACTGGTGCACGGCAACTGCTATCTATCTGGGCGTCAGCTTCCTGACAGGAAAGTGGTATATCACCTGGGTGATATGGCCCTGCGCAGGAGTATTCTATGCGGCAGTCTGCGGAATTGCGGCGATGCTTAGAAACCGCTGAAAAGTGAGGAAAAGCTGTGGATGCAGAAGCTGGCAGCAAAGAATCATATTTGTACAGATGGCAACCGTGCTGCCATCTGTACATCCATGCTGGTAAAAGAAAACCGCGAATCGAAAAATAAAATTATGTTGACAGTCGGAAATTGCGGTGATACCATATACCAATAAACAGATTGGAATAATAGGTTTATAAATATTTATCTAAAGAAAGGGCGAAAATATGGAAAAGCATACCTTTGGTCCGGAGTACGGTTTTGCCACCAGAGCGGTACATACCGGCAATGATATTGATCAGGACAGTGGAGCGATTAAGCGGCCGATCACCATGGCCAACAGCTATGCCCTGCCCTATGATCCTACGGATATGAACTGGTCCAGTGCGGCCGGAAACCTTTATACCCGTAACGGTGGTACCAACCAGAAATATTTGCAGGAGCGCATTGCTTCGCTGGAGGGTGGGGAGGACTGCGTGGTTCTCGCTTCCGGTGTGGCGGCTCTTAGCGGCCTGTTTTTTGCTTTACTGAATCAGGGCGATCACGTGATTTTCTCGAGCGTTACATATATTGCCGTCTATCGTCTGTTAAACGAGCTGCTGAACAATAAATTTGGTGTGGAGACTACCATTGTGGATACTTCCGATCCTGCTAATGTAGAAGCCGCTATCCGCCCCAACACGAAACTCATCCATATCGAGACACCGGGAAATCCTACTCTGACTATTTCGGATATCACTGCGATTGCTGATATCGCACATCGCCACGGTGCGCTGCTCAGCGTGGATAATACCTTTGCTTCTCCCTACAACCAGCGTCCCATTGAACTGGGAGCGGACTTTGCGCTGGAGAGTCTGACCAAGTATATCAACGGACACGGTGACTCCATGGGAGGCGCCATTGTGGGAAAAACTCAATATCTGGATCAGATCAGGGCCCAGTCCCAGGTGAATCTGGGCGGTACGATCAGTCCTTTCAATGCCTGGCTGATTATGCGGGGCTCTGTCACGCTGCCTTTGCGGATGCGTCAGCATAATGAGAATGCCTTAAAGGTTGCCAAATGGCTGGAAAAGCAGCCCTGTGTGAGCTTTGTCGCTTATCCCGGGCTGGAGAGCAACAAAGGGCACGAGACGGCAAAAAAACAGATGTCTCCCGGCTTTGGAGGGGTGCTGTCCTTCGGCTTGAAGGCTGATCATGACACCCACAACAAATTTGTAAGCCATTTGAAGGTTATCACTTCAGCTGTCTCTTTGGGACATGATGAAAGCCTCATCGTATTTCTGGGCGAGAACGACGAGCGGCAGTATCTGTATCCTGAAGAATTCCACAATGGATTTTTCCGTTTCTCAGTGGGGATTGAGGATGTAGAGGATATTATTGCAGATCTGCAGCAGGCGTTGGAGAAGACCGGGCTGTCAGTAAAAGTATGAGTTCATAAACGTTGAAACAGCCCACCGCTGCTTCCTGCAGTGTACAAAGGAACACACAGTCGAAGAAGGATGAACCAATATAAAAGGACATTTTCCTGAAAGAAATTTCGGGGGGATGTCTTTTTTGCGTGGGGTGAAATTGTCATATGTTCCGCAGAAATTATCAGTAAGTAAGGTTTTTCGGGATAATTCGGGAAAAATCGCTTCCATATGCCATCATACCTGTATTTTTTTATAATTTTTGTGAGAAGTAAGAGTATTTTCGATGTTTTTGTAAAAAATGTAAATTTTTCTACGTTTTCTATTGACAAATTATTAAGATAGTGTTAACTTATAACAAACCTACCGGATTAATGGGTAAAAGGTTGCTAGAAGGAGGAACGAGATGGCTTACATTCAGATTGCAAGAAAAGAAGCAGGCTATTGCTGTTGTATGAGACAAAAAGTTCATATGGCCTGTTGCTGCATAGCGGATTTTAACTGATAAAGAAATATGCTTAAAGCAGAAAACCGTGTTTTCTGCAAATCAAATGGAATGACACATGGAGGTTATGATGATAAAGAAGAGCTACAAAAGAGTTTTAGCAATCGGCATGGCAGCAGCATTGCTGGCAGGACTGGTTGGATGCGGAAGCAATACTGCCAATAGTGGAACAGTGGCAGCCGATACGGAGAATGTTACGAGCAAAGCGACAGAATCTGTACAGGATCAATCAGAGGAAAGTGAAGCAGCAGAAGGTGATGCTGCAGAAAGCAAGGAACTGGTAGTAGGCTGGAGCAGCAGTCCGTCCTATTTTGACCCGGTGAACTCCGGAACAACTACGACAAACGTGCTGCGTGAGCTTTATTATCCGCTGTTCTATTTCGATGAGAATGGTAAATTACAGAATGCAAGCTGTGAATCCTATACAGTCAGTGAGGATGGACTGGTTTATACCTTTAAACTGATTGAAAATTACTGGAGTGACGGCGAAAAGGTAAAAGCGAGTGATTTTGAATATGGCATCAAGCGTGTTCTCAGTTATGGCGCAGATGCAGATTATCCTTATTACATTTACAATTATGTGGTTGGTGCAAAAGAAGCCTTTGATCAGGGTCTGTCCGTGGCGGAGCAGACGGAAGTAGGCATTAAGGCGCTGGATGACGATACCCTTGAAATCACGCTGGAGAAGCCCTGTGCATATTTTGTACAGCTGACAGCATACAATGTATATTTCCCGGTTCGTGCGGATTTTGCACCGGAGCATGATGAGAGCTGGTCCTTCAATCCGGAAACTCCTTTCAATGGTCCTTTCTATCTGGAATCAGTAAATGAAAAGGAAGAAGTGGTACTGGTAAAGAATCCCTATTTTGCGGATGCAGATAAGATTAATCTGGATAAACTGACTCTCAAAATTATTTCAGATGCCCAGTCACAGCTTCTGGCTTTCCAGAATGGAAGTATCGATGTGGCGCTGGATCCTCCTTCCGACACGGTATTGACATATTCCGGAGATCAGGCGGAAATTCAGATTCCCAAAGCTGCTTTCAATTATTACCTGACCTTTAATGTCAGTGAGGACAGCGAGAACGCAGTATTGTCTGAGAACGTGAGAAAAGCTGTCAGCATCGGTATCAACCGCCAGCAGATCGTAGAGGCACTGGATGGAGGAAATGCATACATTGCACTGTACGGTATCGTACCTTCCGGAATCAGTGGTCCTAACGGAGAAGATTTCCGTACTGAGGCAGGAGATTTGATTGTAGAAGATAAGGAAGAAGCGAAAGCACTTCTGGAAGCAGAAGGATATACACAGGATAATCCGCTGACTCTTTACTATCCTTATTCTTCCAACACCAGAAATACCACTGTTGCAGAAATCCTTCAGGCACAGCTGGCTGAAATTAATGTAAATCTGGAAATTGAAGCACTGGAATCTCAGGCACTTTCAACGAAAAAGGGCAGTCTGGACTTTAATCTGTATCGCTATGCGATGGGCCCCGACTATATGGATCCTCAGACTTTGCTGGATTATTTCAACTCCACCAATCAGTCACCTGTTTATTTAAACGACAGCGATATTAATACCTGGCTGGATTCAGCAACAGTTGAGCTGGATGAGAATGAGAGAAACGAACTGCTGCACAATGTGGAAAACAAGCTGATCGAGCAGGAGAACTACGTAGTTCCTATCTTTGCTTTTAACAATGCACATCTGGTTAAGACCAATGTCAGCGGAATCGAATGGTATCCGGACGGCGGCTATGTGTTCTGGTATGCTGATATTAACTGACCGTAAAAAAGTCAGAATGACATCCTGCTGTAACAGGCAGGATGTCAGTTTATGAAAGGAGCAGGTCAAATGACCAGTTACGTTTTAAAAAGACTGTTATATGGGATGCTGACACTTCTTGTCCTGGCAACAGTTGTTTTCTTTTTGATGAAAAGTATACCTGGAAGCCCATTTGAACTGGAAGACAAAATATTCCCGCAGGAATATATTGATAATCTGAATGCAAAATACGGACTGGATCAGCCAATCTATGTACAATATTTTAATTATATGAAAAATGCCCTGACAGGGAATTTTGATAATTCCATGGTCATGACGGGTATGTCCGTTACATATATCATTGGAAGGAGTTTTCCTGCTTCTCTGAAGCTTGGGTTGTGTGCATTTTTCTTTTCGCTGATTGTCGGAGTGGCTTTGGGGACGGCGGGAGCTCTTTCCAAAAGTAAGAAATTTAATTACGTTATTTCTGTGATTACATCTCTTGGAATCAGTGTTCCCAACTTCTTCGTCGCCATGCTTCTGATGATATTGCTGGGGGTAAAAATTCCGGTGCTGCCAATCGTTGGATTGAAGACACCGCTCCATTACATCCTTCCGACCCTGGCTCTGTCCTTTAATCCGATTTCCATGATTTGTCGTCTGACGCGAAACAGTTTAAGGGATGTACTTTCACAGGATTATATAGTGCTGGCCAGATCGAAGGGAACTTCGGAAAGGCGGATTGTTTTAAAACATTGTCTGAAAAATGCATTCCTGCCCGTACTGACTTACAGCGGTCCGCAGTTTTCAGCGCTGATTACGGGAAGCTTTGTGATAGAATCGCTGTTTTCCATTCCCGGAATCGGTTATGAGTTCGTATCCAGCGTTTCCGGACGTGATTATACTCTGATTATGGGACTTGCGGTATTTCTGGGTGTGATCGTAATTCTGATTAATCTGCTGACTGATATTTTGTCAGCGATACTCAGTCCGCAAATCAAATTGGAAAAGTAAGTGGAGACTTGGGAGTAAGAAAATGGAAAGTGTAAAAAAAGATCTGTCGCAGGATGCGTTATTCGATTTTTTACCGGAAGCAGAAAAAACGGCAGATATTAAGCTTTTGAAAACACAGACAGTTCTCAGGAGAGCCGGAAAAAGGTTTATGCAGAATAAACTGGCTATGTTGGGACTTATATTCATTGGACTGATTATCCTCATGGCAATTTTTGTACCTGCTTTTTCGGAGTTTCAGTACAATACCCAGGATCTGTCCAATCGAAATGCGTTGCCTTCCTGGACCCATCCTTTCGGAACGGATAAGCTGGGAAGAGATATTCTTGTACGTGTTATGGTAGGAGCAAGGGTTTCTTTACTGATCGGCTTCTCGGCGGCTTTTTTTAACCTGGTGATCGGTGTAATTTACGGTGGAATTTCAGGCCTGAAGGGCGGCTGGGTAGACAATGTAATGATGCGTATTGTGGATATTATTTACTCAGTCCCGAGCTATCTGTATGTGATTCTTATTTTGGTGACATTGGGAAACGGATTTAAGAGCATGTTAATTGCCATCACCCTTACATCCTGGGTGGGCATGGCACGTCAGGTACGTGCACAGGTACTGGCGCTGAAAGAAAGGGAGTATGTGCTGGCTTCAAAAACCCTGGGAGCGGGACAGGCGCGCATCCTGTTTAAAGATGTGGTGCTCAATTCACTGGGACCGATCATCATTGTCATGGTAACCAGCATTCCGAAAGCCATTCTGACGGAGTCCTTTTTCAGTTTTGTTGGAATCGGAATTACACCGCCGAATGCCAGCTGGGGTGTTCTGGCAAATGAAGCCAGAGAAGTAATAACTTCCTATCCGATTCATGTAATATGGCCGATGCTGGCACTCAGCCTGACCGTACTTTCCTTTAATTTCATTGGAGACGGACTGACGGAAGCATTTGAATAGGATGGAGAAAAGATATGTTATTGGAAGTCAACCACTTATCTACAGAATTTAAAACAGATATGGGGAGTGTTCAGGCTGTCAGAGACGTTTCTTTTACACTCAACAGCGGCGAGGTATTGGGAATTGTCGGTGAATCCGGATGCGGAAAGAGTGCAATGATGCGCTCTATCCTGGGCCTGCTTTCCGAGAACGGACAGGTGACCGGAGGCAGCATCGTCTTTGACGGTCAGGAGATTGGGCGAACTGCTTTTTCTTCTGAAAAGGAATATACCCATAAAATGAATACACTTCGTGGAAGTCAGATCGGTATGGTATTCCAGGATCCGATGACCTTTTTAAATCCTTCCCTTACCATCGGGGCGCAGATCGAGGAAACGATTTTGAATCACAACCGGATTTCCAGGCAGCAGGCCGCAGCACGGGCACTCGAGCTGTTGAAGATGGTGGGAATCCATGATCCCGAGCAGAGATTAAAGCAGTATCCGTTTCAGCTTTCCGGAGGTATGCGTCAGAGAATTATTATCGCGATTGCGATTGCCAATGAACCAAAGCTGATCATAGCGGATGAGCCCACAACAGCGCTGGATGTTACTGTTCAGGCACAGGTGCTGAATATCCTGAAGGATGTCTGCGCGCGACTTAAAACATCAATCATCTTTATCACCCATGATCTGGGAATTATTGCAGAACTGGCGGATCGTGTGGCCGTTATGTATGCTGGAAAAATTGTGGAATACGGACAGGTGGATGAGATTTTTTATCATCCCCAGCATCCTTATACCTGGGGACTGCTGCAGTCGATTCCTCAGGTGAACGGAGAGAATAAAGAGCTTTATGCGATACCGGGCAATCCTCCGGATCTGCACACACCTCCTGTGGGAGATGCGTTTTATCCGAGAAATCCGTATGCGTTAAATATAGATGCAGTTTTGCAGCCACCGTTTTTTAAGGTGACAAATACGCATTACGCGGCGACCTGGCTATTAGATCCGAGGGCACCGAAAGTGGATGTTCCTGAGGATATCAGGGAAAGGTATGCGAAATGGAAAAAACATTATTAAAGATAGAATCATTGAAGACATATTTTACGGTATCCGGCGGAATCTTTCGAAAGAGGCGCTGCATACGTGCGGTGGACGATGTCAGTCTTGAAATTCGGGAAGGCGAAACATTTGGACTGATTGGAGAATCCGGGTGCGGAAAGACGACGCTGGGAAGAACTATTGTAAAAATTTATGATCCGACTTCCGGAAATATCTACTTTAACGGGAAAGATGTTTCCAGGATGGACAAGCAGGAATTAAGTGAATACCGCAGAAATGTACAGATGATTTTCCAGGATCCTTATGCGTCTCTGAATCCCAAACTGACAATCGGTGAAATAATCCAGGAGCCGCTTGAGATCCATAAACAGTATAAGAACAGGCAGGAGCTGGAAAAGCGGACTGTTGAACTTCTGAAGCAGGTGGGACTGCGGCCGGATTTCATCAGACGTTATCCCAGTGAGTTTTCCGGAGGACAGCGGCAGAGAGTTGGAATTGCGCGGGCACTTGCCCTTCGCCCTAAGCTGATTATCTGCGATGAGCCGGTTTCCGCACTTGATGTGTCTATACAGGCGCAGATTATCAATCTGTTGAAAAAACTGCAGCTGGAGGAAAAGCTTACGCTGCTGTTTGTAGCCCATGACCTTTATATGGTCAGACATATCAGTGACAGAGTGGCGGTTATGTATCAGGGAAAAATTGTGGAAATGGGGGATACAGAAGAAATTTATAACCATCCGCTGCATCCTTACACCAGAAGCTTATTTTCCGCGATTCCCGTTCCCGATCCTTACCAGCGCGGCAGCATGAAGCAGACGGAATACATACCGCAGGCAGCAGATCATAAAGGAAAGCTGCAGAAGCTGTCAGATCGTCATTTTATTTTATGCGACAGTGATAAGCTTTTGGAATATCAAAAGCAGTTAAATTCATGAAGGAGAGAGGATAACAACTATGAGCAATCAGAAAATTCTTTATCAGATCCGGCCGCTGTTTCAGGCCCCGGATAAAATCAGTTATCTGGATGGAGCCAGAGCTGTAGCAAAGTGGCTGCTGGACGTGAGCATCCGGACACCGGAAGGACTGACCTGGCCCAAATTAGTGGACGTAGATGGTATTTTGCCTAAAGAGGATCCGGAAAGCGGTTTGACGTTTTATGCCGGAAATGCCGGAATTATTTTCTATTTTGTACAGCTGTACGCTGCTGTCAGGGAAGAGGAATATTTGAATGCTGCATTGGACGGAATTCGCTATATCAGAGCGCAGCAGGACGATGAGTTTCCTTATGGATTTGACTTGCCGGAAGCCTTTTCCAAATGGTCTTTTTCCTCAGGACTGTCCGGCATCCTTTATCCTGTTATTGAGCTTTTGAAAGTGTATGAGGATAAGGAGTTAGAGGCGTTTGTCAAAAAACTGGTGGATAAGCTTGTTAAGGGTGCGGTAAAAGCGGAAGTTGGAAAGAAATGGACCGGACGTGCTGCCTATGATGCTGATGGAGGCACCATCATGTTTCTTTTGTATGCGGCGGAATATTTCCAGGAGAGTTCTTGGGTAGAGACCGCGGCTAAAGTCGGAGAGTATTTGCTGACTACAGCACGAAAGCTGGATGACGGTCATATCAGTTATGATAACGGCTACTATAAGCAGGGAATTGAGTATAAGATTTACTGGCCTAACTTTGAACATGGAGATGCAGGAGCAGCCTACGCTTTCGCACGACTTTATGAGGCGACCGGACGGGAAGAATTCCTGAAGGCGGCAGATGAAGCGGCAGAATATCTTACGTCCATTGCGGTAGTACAGGGAGACGGCGCGCTGATTCCTTACCGCTATCCTGATCTGACAGATGTTTTTTATCTGGGATATTGCCATGGACCTGCCGGGACAGGAAGACTGTTTTATCTGTTATATAAACTGACAGGAAAAGAGTCCTATAAGGAATGGCTGGATCGGCTGGTTCAGGGTGTAATTGATGCAGGTGCACCGGAAAATCATTCTGAAGGATATTGGAATGTCTATTCTCAGTGCTGCGGCACCGCAGGAATTGTCAACCTGTTTTTGGGTCTTTGGGCTGATAACGGAGAACAGAAATACCTGGAACTTGCAAATCGGGGCGGCCGGCATATTATCGGTGCTGCCAAGATTACAAAGGATCCTTATATGTACTGGCTGCAATCCTATACAAGAATTCGGCCTGCTCTTACAACCTATGACACCGGTTTCCAGAATGGTGCTGCAGGTATCGGAACAGCGCTGCTGCAGCTTTATCTGGCGAATCAGAATCAATTTCAGGTATCAAGACTGCCCAATGATCCGTTCCCTAAAACCAGCTTAACGGAGAAAGGGTGAAGACAAATGGAAGACAGGACTAGACAGCTGCTGGCAGAGCGCAGAAACTTCATGAAAAGCGGATTTGGACTGGAGCGGGAGCCCTCCGATCAGAAAAAAGGATTAACGCAGCCGCCGCTTTTTCGGCATAGAACAGCAATTGAGAAGATTTTGCTGCCGGAGATTTCGGATTTTAACGGTTTTGCAGAAAAGGATTACTTTAAGCTGCTGCAAAATCGCAGATCGCGCAGAAAGTACACTGGAGAGGCAATTACTCTTTCACAGTTGGCCTTCCTTCTGTGGAGCGTACAGGGAGTCAGGTTATACAGAGAAAATATGACCAGAACCGCAAGACCGGTTCCAAGTGCAGGGGCCAGACATCCGTTTGAAACCTATATCCAGGTAAACCGTGTGGAGGGTTTGCTTCCCGGACTTTATCATTATGCACCGGATGAAAACGTGCTGGAGCTGATACGCCAAGAGGCGGATTTTGAAAGAAAATCTGTGGAAAATCTGGAGGAGCAGATCTGGACGGCAAAGTCATCAGTCATCATCTACTGGACCTGTGATATTTACAGAAGTGAATATCGTTATGATACGGAAGCTCATCGTATGTCACTGGTGGATCTGGGCCATCTGGATCAGAACCTGTATCTGAGTGCAGAAGCGCTGGGACTTGGCGCTTGTTGTATCGGGGCATATGGGCAGCAGAAATGTGATGACTATCTGGGAGTCGATGGTGAAGGTGAATTTACTGTTTTGGCAGCGACTGTCGGTCAAGTGAATGCATAAGATAAAAATTCCGGTGATGTTCAGGAAACGTTAAACGCAGGACAGGGCAGCATCAGCCCGCATCTGCGTCGGAGTTACCCCAAAGAATTTCCTGGTCCGTTCAGACTTACTACATTGCGGATCATTCTTCGGAATGGAAGGAAGCTCTCCTTACGGAGTATTGAATCCCATCCGTTGTGCATCGTTTGACGAACGTGCCTGTCCATTTTACAATTTTAGTATAACCGATCATGTCAGCGGTGAGAGATGTATGATTTTGTGCACTGCTGCAGACAGTATATAAAAAGAGAAAGGGGTTATACCAATGCGCAACATTACACTGATGACTGAGGCACGCTTTGCAAAGTTTGGGGAAACTTTGACAACAGACTGGGCACTCACAAGGGAGGCTTTTCCACCTTCCGTTATGATTTGACTCCTGCCATGAAGGCAGACGGCAACGTGCTGACAGTCATTGTTACCAATGCTCCCAGCGATATTTACCCGCAGCATGCAGACTTTACTTTTTATGGCGGTCTGTACCGCGATGTGAACTTTATTGAAGTGAACGAAACGCATTTTGATCTGCTCAAGGATGGCACTTCCGGTGTGTTAGTAACGCCTCACTGCACGGGAAAGACCCGTGTGGATCTGTTTCCTGTTAATGCAGACGGGGCACTTATTTCTAAGCGGATGCCCGTGATGAAGGCGGTGTTGTAGGGCGCAATAACAAAGGTCTGATCACCTATGATCGTAAGAAGTTGAGACAAAGCAGGCTGTGGATCATGCCGTTGTATTTGAGAATGTTGCACTGAATGACGGCGCGAACACCATCACCGCAAAAGCCGGCGCTGTGGAGGATACCATCACCTTAAACGGCGTTGCAGAGCACAACATGGATTACACGTTGCCGGATCTGGCTGAAGCGCTCAAGGTCGGCAACTGGTTTGATGAGATTGCAGACGAGTCCGAAAGCGAAGAAATCGAAGTGATTGAGGGGCATTATTCTGTGGAAGATCCGCTGAATGTTCTGCTTGCCAATGACGAATGCATCAGAACCGTGAAGGGCTGGCTGATGAAGAACGGTAACCTGACCGTGGCATCCATGCTCACCGCACTGCGCGATATGGTTGGATTCATGAAGATTGAGCAGGCTTCCACCATGATGGGCGGCGTTACAAAGAAAGAACTGGCGCAGTTAAACCGTCAGCTGACAAAGATCAGCAAATAATTTTTATTCCAAAAGAACAGAAAATGGAGCAAATGTTACAGGGCAGATACCGAAAATGGTGTCTGCCCTGTCTGCGCCGGTCCCTTTTTTACGCAAATCTATTGCAATGTTTCGACATATATGTATAATATAAGTTGTTTGGTAATTTTTAAAAAAAAGTTTAGTATTAGAAAACGGGAGGTGTGGTTTTTGGATATCGGAAAGAAGCTGAAGGAGCTTCGATTAAAGAATGGCCTGACGCTGGGAGATCTGGCATCAAGAAGTGAACTGACAAAGGGATTTTTGTCCCAGGTGGAGCGCAATCTGACTACGCCGAGCATCGCCACGCTGGAGGACATCCTGGAAGCGCTGGGAAGCAATCTGTCCGAGTTTTTCAGAGAAGAGCCAAAACGGCAGGTGGTCTTTTGCGCGCAGGATTTTTATGTGGACGAGCGGGAAGGCTATACGATTGAATGGGTGATACCGAATGCGCAGAAGAATGAGATGGAGCCTATCTTACTGACGCTGCATCCCCAGCAGAAGAGCCAGGAACTGCACTGCCATGAGGGCGAGGAATTCGGCTATGTCCTGAAGGGCAGGGTAACGCTGGTCTGCGGAAATGAGAAATATAAATTAAAGGAACAGGAAACCTTTTACCTGGATGGAGCAAAGAATCATTATTTATACAATCATGGGAAAAGCGATGCAAAGGTGCTGTGGGTAACAACTCCGCCATCGTTTTAAGAAAGGAAATGCGACATGGAGAAAAAGAAGCTGATTGAGTTTCGCAACATTGTGAAGAGCTTTGACGGACAGATCATTTTAAAGGGCGTGAATCTCGACATTTATGAGAAGGAGTTTGTGACCCTGCTGGGACCCAGCGGCTGCGGTAAGACAACGCTTTTGAGAATTCTGGGAGGATTTCTGGATGCGGACGAAGGAAGCGTCGTTTTTGACGGGGAGGAAATCAGTCAGAAGCCGCCTTATGAGCGGGAGCTGAACACGGTTTTTCAGAAGTACGCCCTGTTTCCCCATTTGAGCGTTTATGAAAATATTGCTTTTGGTTTAAAAATCAAGAAGATGAGCAAGGACATCATCGATCAGAAGGTGATGAAGATGTTAAAACTCATCGGCCTGGAAGGCTATGAAAATAAAAATACCACTCTGCTGTCCGGCGGCCAGCAGCAGCGTGTTGCCATCGCCCGGGCGCTTGTCAATGAGCCCAAGGTGCTGCTTTTGGATGAGCCTTTAGCAGCCCTTGACTTAAAGCTGCGCAAAGAAATGCAGTATGAATTGAAGCGCATTCAGCAGGAGGTCGGCATCACCTTCATTTTTGTCACCCATGATCAGGAAGAAGCGCTGACCATGTCCGACAAGATCGTGGTCATGAAAAACGGTGAAATTCAGCAGGTGGGCACCCCGGAGGAAATTTATAACGAGCCGGCGAACCGCTATGTGGCCAACTTCATCGGAGAAAGCAACATTCTGCCCGGTGTGATGGTGGAGGATTATAAGGTTCGTTTTGACGATATCACCTTCGACTGTGTGGATTATGGTTTTAAGGAAAATGAGCCGGTGGATGTGGTCATTCGTCCTGAAGACCTGGACATTGTGCCGGTCAAAGACGGCAAGATGACCGGTGAAGTTTTAAGCGTACTGTTTAAGGGCGTACATTATGAGATCATGGTGGAAACCGTGCCCGGTACCAGCGTGACCGTCAATATGCACGTGATCCGCAATCATGATGTGACCAGCGAAGACGGAAAAGAAAAGATCAGCGCCAACAACTTCTACGTGGATCTGGAAGATGTAAAGGCACTTGACGATAAGGAAATCATTGCCCGTTCCAACGCCCAGGCATGGAATCCGGAAAGTGATGATTATATTTCCATCGCCAGAATCGAGTATGGTCTGAAAGAAGAACTGGGACAGTATCCGGTTACTTTTTCAACAGCAAACGGAACCAGTATCGAACGCTCCATTTTCGTGGTCAATCAGCCTTTCGTTAAAAATGAAAAGGCGAATGAAGCGATCATGGCCTTTAACTTTTTTAAAACCGTAGATGAAATCGTGGAGTCTCAGGCGCTGGATACAGATATCAAGACCTGGGCCAATGCCCAGGGCTGGAAGCTCAGCGATGAAAGCCAGAGCATTGATATCTGGGTGGATTACACTTTCGAGCCGGAAAATGTGAAGGAAGGCATTTATAAGGTGACCTTCTCCACGCCGGGACGGGAATTTAAGGTACACACCACGGATTATTCGGAAGTGGGTCAGGAGGTCGGACTGACATTCTTCCCGGAAGATATTCATGTTATGTCAAGGATGGTATACTAAATGAAACGCTTTTCACAGTTGGCAATTCCTTATATTGTATGGGCGGCGCTGATGCTGATCCTTCCCATGGCTTTAATCGCACTTTATTCTGTGACCGAGCATGGAAACAGCATTGTGTCGTTCTCATTGACGCTGGATCATTATGTCAAATTTTTCACCGACCCTGACTTTTTGCTGATTCTCTGGCGTTCACTGGTCATTGCTGTTAAAACAACGATTATCTGCCTGCTGCTTGGTTATCCTGTGGCATATTTTATCGCCCGAAGTTCCGAAAGGCTGCAGAGCATTCTGGTGCTGTGCATCACACTGCCTACCTGGATCAACATGCTGGTGAGGACTTATGCATGGATCGGTCTTTTGAGCGAAGGCGGTCTGATTCAGCAGATTTTGGGCTTTTTCGGATTCAAAGAGGTAGAGCTTTTGTATACCGAGGGAGCAGTGCTTTTGGGCATGGTGTATAACTTTTTGCCTTTTATGATTTTGCAGATCAATACCTCTTTATGTAAAATGGATCACTCTCTGCTGGAAGCGGCAGCAGATCTGGGGGCCAATCCGTTGCAGACTTTCCGCAGAGTTACCCTGCCTCTTTCTCTGCCCGGCGTCATCAACGGAATTACGCTGGTATTTCTGCCGGCGGTGAGCTCCTTCTTCATCCCGAAGCTTCTGGGCGGCGGACAGTATTTCCTCATCGGTAATGTGATTGAAAATCAGTTCATCACCGTGGGAGAGTGGAATTTCGGAAGTGCAATTTCCATGATCATGGCCGTGATCATGATGCTGATGATGATGGCGGTGCGCAAGGTGGAAATCAGAAATCAGGGCGGAAAGGAGGAATAGTCACTTGAAAAAAGGAAAACGTACCTTCGGGAAGGTATTGATGGGTCTGATGATCATCTTCTTTTATCTTCCGATTGTATACATGATTATTTTCTCCTTCAATGAAGGAAAATCACTGACAAACTTCACCGGATTTTCGCTGCGCTGGTATCTGCATATGCTGGAATCCCGGGATATGATGGAAGCCTTGTATACCACCTTCAGTGTGGCACTGTTGGCCACCTTTATCTCTACCGTAGTGGGAACCATTGCTGCCATCGGTTTAAGCAAGTCAAAGAAAATCGTTCGGGACGTGATGGAGCAGGTGAACAACCTGCCTCTGATGAACCCGGAAATCGTGACGGCCATTGGCTTTATGCTTTTATTTATCACTTTTAAGGTGGAAAAAGGTTATGTGACCATGCTTTTGGCCCACATCGCTTTTTGCATTCCTTATGTGATGCTTTCCGTAATGCCAAAGATTCGGTCCCTGGATCCTAACCTGGCGAACGCGGCCATGGATCTGGGTGCGACGCCATGGCAGGCGCTGACAAAGGTTATTGTGCCCCAGATCACGCCGGGCATTGTATCCGGTGCGCTGATCGCCTTTACCATGTCCGTAGATGATTTCATCATTTCCTATTTTGTGACGGGAAGCGGTGTAAAGAACCTAAGCATTATGGTTTACACCATGAGCAAGCGCGTCAATCCCAGCATCAACGCGATCTCTACGCTGGTGGTTCTCATCATCACCCTGGTGCTGGTGCTGATCAATGTGGCGCCTATGCTTCTGGCAAAACGGGCGAAAAAGAGCGAAATCAGTAAGCGCAGAATTTTTGTGCCTGCTGCTGCGGCAGCAGCCGTAGTGGTGTTGATTTTATGTATTGTAAAGATGAGCGGAACATCTTCCGGCCTTCCCTATGAGGGGGAAACCCTTTATGTTTATAACTGGGGGGAATATACCGGGGAAAATCTGATTCCGGATTTTGAAGCCGCAACCGGCGCTACCGTTGTGATGGAAAATTTTGATTCCAACGAGCAGATGTACATCAAGGTGGCAAATGGAGAGGCTTATGATATTCTGGTGCCCAGCGATTACATGATTCAGAGAATGATCGACGAAGATTTACTTCAGAAGCTGGACTATTCCAGACTGGACTGCATGGAAAATCTGACGGAATCCGTCATCGGTCTTCCTTATGATCCGGGAAACGAATATTCTGTTCCTTATTTCTGGGGGAATGTGGGAATTGTTTATGACAAGACAAAGGTTTCCCAAAAAGATCTGGAACAGGAAGGGTTCCGTGTTTTTCTGGATGAAAAATATAAAGGCGATATCTATCTGTATGACTCTGAACGCGACAGCTTCATGATGGCATTAAAATCACTGGGCTACTCCATGAATACGGAAAATGAGGAGGAAATTCAGCAGGCTTATGAGTGGCTGATACAGTGCGTAGAGACCATGGAGCCGGAAATTGTCACGGATGAGATCATTGATAACATGGCGCAGGGCAGAAAAGCTCTCGGTCTGATTTATTCCGGTGATGCAACTTATATCATGAGCGAAAACGAAAATATGGGATTTTATCTGCCAAACGAAGGCACGAACCTCTGGTCCGATGCCATGGTTATTCCGGCAAATGCAAAAAATCCGGAGTTGGCTCATGCGTTTATCAACTTTGTCAGCTCTTATGAAGGCGCTTATGACAACTCCAGTTATGTGGGGTACACCTCCGCCAATCAGGAAGTTATGGAGGATCTGTCCGGCGAAGGCGGCGAGTATGAGGGCATCAATGCTTACCTGCCGCGAACGGATAATGACAAAGATGAGGTATTTGTCTATAATGAGGACACCCGGAAACTCATCAGCAATCTGTGGAGCAAGGTGAAGATTGCGGCGAGCAATGCAAAATAAAATGTGGTGACAGTGCGGCCGGGCTGCGGAACTTTTGATGCCTGCTGCACGGTTGGCCACCGGGGAAAAGCAAACGCACGAAAGGGGGAAAATTCATGGATTTTACCAATTTAAAAAAGTTTATGGACTTCATGGCGGCAGAGCGCACACCGGGCAATGCGGTGGAAGTGTATCAGGGAGGAACGCTTGTATTTCGTTATGCCAGCGGTTATTCTGATCTGGCGGCTAAGAAGCTGATGACAGGGGAGGAAATGTTCAATATTTATTCCTGTTCCAAGGTGGCGGCTGTGACTGCGGCTACCCAGCTTCTGGAGCAGGGAAAGATTCTGTTAAATGACCCGCTTTATGATTACATTCCGGAATTTAGGGAAATGTATGTAAAAAAGGAAGACGGAACTCTGACAAAGGCGAAAAATCCGATTACGATCAATCACCTGTTTACCATGACTGCCGGATTTACCTACGATATGGATTCCAAAGGATTTCAGCTGGCAAAAAAGGTCACAAACGGCAAAATGGACACACTCACCACCATCCGGTGTGCTGCCACAGATCCGCTCGCCTTTGAACCCGGAACCCGCTGGGGCTACAGCATCTGCCATGACGTGCTGGCGGCAGTCGTTGAAGTGGTATCCGGACAGAAATTCAGGGATTATATGAAAGACCACATCTTTGCACCGCTGGATATGGGCGATACGGTATACCACCACACGGAAGAAACGCTGAAAAGAACGGCTGCACAATATGCCTTTGTGCCGGCCGGAAGCGAAGAGTTTGATATCGTGGAAGCCCAGAAGTACGGAAGCGGCAATGAAGGCATGTTCAAAGAACTCAAAAAAGAAGCAGACTGTATCCTGGGAGAGGAGTACGACAGCGGCGGCGGTGGCATCATCACCACAGTGTCCGATTATGCAAAGCTGACAGCAGCGCTGGCAAACTATGGTCTTGGCCTGACGGGAGAGCGGATTTTATCTCCCTATTCCGTAAATCTGATGAGAACCAATCGGCTCAGCGAAGAGCAGCTGAAATATTTTGACTGGAAACAGCTGGCAGGCTGCGGCTACGGTCTGGGCGTTCGCACCCATATCGACAAGATTAAATCCGGTCAGATCGGCAGCCTGGGCGAGTTTGGCTGGGGCGGCGCGGCAGGCTCCACTGTCATGGTGGATCCCGAAATCAATCTGGGCGTGTTCTATGTACAGCACACGCTCAATCCCAGAGAAGAATATTACCAGCCGAGACTTCGGAATGTGGTATATTCCTGCCTGGACAAATAAATCATGATTTTTCAGGTACTTTTTAAGGGAATGTCGGAAATCATTTGACCTGGTATCAGGCAGAAGGATAGCGACTTTGGGTGCGAAAACATGGCGGAGGAAAACTCCCTCCGCCGGTTAGTCATACCGTCTTTTTCTGTTCTTCCAGTGCTTTCATCAATGCAGCGATAATTTCATCTTTTTCAGAGATGGTTTGCATATTCTGAGCAATCGTTTCCTGCTGCCGGGCAATCGTCTGCCGGTTTTGCTCTATCGTCTGCCGGTCCTGTTCTATGGTCTGCTGGTTCTGCTCTATCGTCTTCTGATTCTGCGCAATCGTCTGCCGGTGCTGCTCTATGGTCTGCCGGTGCTGCTCTATGGTCTGCCGGTTTTGCTCTATGGTCTGCCGGTTCTGCTCTATGGTCTGCCGGTGCTGCTCTATGGTCTGCCGGTTCTGCGCAATCGTCTGCCGGTTTTGCTCGATGACCCGCTGTTGTTCCTCTATCATATATTCTGCCGTATTACGATCCAGTTCGCGCAATTCTTTTGAAAATATACCCATAAGCTGCTCCGTATTCTGACACATGTTATAAAGTGTCTGATACATGGCCTTAAACTGCGGATAAAGATTGATCAGCTCGACGATCTTTTCCGGTCTGTCTTCGCTGAAGAAGGTCAGCCAGGCCTCCAACTTGTTTTCTATATTTCTATTCTGCATATGCTTTTTGAAGATGTCAAGGGGCAGCATGTAGAATTCCTGCAATAAATCCAGCTTCAGCCTGCTGTCAAATACCTGCTTTGCATGATGACAGTAAATATCCGGATAATCATGGAATTCCTGCGGACTGTGCTCATAAAGTACAATGAGAAATACCGTTTTGACATCCCGATAGGAAAATTTCTTTTTCTTTTGCTCACGCACACGCTTGTACTGTCTCAAAAGCAAATCCGCAGAATAGCAGGCACATCGTGCGCCCGGAAACATGTAACCTACCTTCTGAATTTCCACATTAGCCAAGGTGCCGTCCTCCAGTTCTACCACAATATCGGTTACCAGAAGACTGGTTTCATCTGCAATTCGAGTGCTGTCATTCTGAAGGATGTTTACGATCTTCACCTTTCTATTCAGGATTGTTCCCAGAAAATCCTCCAGTCTGGTACGATCGGATTCTGCGTTCATGACTTCTTTAAAAAAAGAATCATACAAAATCCGGATCCCTCTGTTGCCGCAGCAAAAATTCACAAAATTCTCTTTCTCATCCTGGCTCCATTGCTCATACATGAGCCTCAATCTGGAATTTCCCTGAATTTCTGACAGCAGTTCCTCCTTTTCCCGGATCATGGGAAAGTACGTCTTTAATTGATTTGCATTTGCCAAAAGCAAACACCTCCTCCGTAAAAATAGTTAAGTAAAAAGTTTGAACATTCCCCGATAAAAGGGAAGAAAAAACGACCGGCTGTTCTTTTGACGTCCGGTAAGAAAAATTGAATCCGCGCAGCGGATTTAAGATATATTAACTTTAGCATACGGAAGGTGTTTGGGCAAGTCCTTTTTGTAAATTCTCGGATTGATTTTATCTGTCTGCCGGGAATTTTGGAAAAGGAATCCTCTGCACAATGCCCACAAGCTGTCCCGAAAGCACCACCGTCAGAAGAGAATAGGCGATGCGCTGCAGCGGAATATAGGAAAGCGACAGAAAAAGGACAATCAGATCAAAAATCAGATACGCCCACTGAATATCGATATGCGCTGCTTTGGAAAGACTCATGGCAAGGGAATCATCCCCGCCGGGAGCACCGCCGGCTCTGACGCAGATTCCGACGCTGATGCCCACAAAAGCTGCTCCGAGAATGGCAGCCGGCAAAGGCATCTCTGCAAGCTGAGGCCACAGTGGAGGAAACTGTTCCAATATTTTATAGGACACGGAAAAGCTGGCCGCAGAAACAAGAGAATAGATCATAAATTCTTTTCCCATAAGTTTCCACCCAATCCCATAGCAGATCAGGTTCAGAATCAGGCCGGAGATGGCAGGGGAAATATCAAACCAGTGCTGCAAAAGCAGGGTTAATCCTAAAATCCCGCCTTCTGTCACGCCGGAAAGAGAGTGGACGTTATACAGACCAAAAGCCAGCAGAGCGCTGCTCAAAAGCGCAATGATGCAGCGGATCAGGGACAAATGCATTGGAGCAGTGGAGTTTTTGTTTGTAATGGATTCGGTCATCTACTTGTTCCTTTCAGTTATTGATTCAGCGCAGGTATCCCTTTGGAGGGGGGCTGCTCTGAATATAAAGTAATTGCAATTGTACTACAAACATTCCTGCAAGGCCAGGGAAAATGTAAAATTTATCACGTTACCATGGTAAAGGGAATGTAAATAGCAGGTTTGATTTGGAAACAAAAAAGAGGGAAACTGTTTAAAAACCCAACAAATAAGCCATTTTTACAGGAGTCGATTCATCGGTTCTTTTTTTACGTTTCATTTTCAAATGTTTTGCGGCAGTGTGATATTACGGAAAAGGCCGTGATGATAAAGTAATATCAGTGAGCGCGGAAAAAGTGCCGCAGCTTGCGGAGGAGAAAGCCAGTCGATTTGACGGGATACAGCGCAGAAAGTGCCTGCGGCCTGGCCTGAGAGAATCTGATGCACAGCTGCCAAAAGGCAGCAGGAGGAGAGAAAAATGAATCTGAAAAAAGTAATGGCAGTATTATTGAGCAGTTCCATGGCACTGAGCCTGTCAGCCTGCGGCGCAAATGCAAATGACACCGCAAAGGCAGCAGATGTGGCTGTTGTGGAAGCAAAGGAAGCTTCAGCGACAGAAAATCAGACAACTGAAAAAGCGGCAGAAGAAACAACTGAGGCACAGCAGAATGCAGAAGCACCGAAATATGTATTTTTATTTATTGGTGACGGTATGAGTTATCCTCAGTTCCAGGCAGCGGCAGACTATCTTGGAGCAGTGGCCGATGATGATTATGAGCAGGCAGAACCCAGCCTGGACTACGAAGACAGAAACGGTGCAGTTTTAGATGGCCCTGTTTCCTTAAATTTTATGGATTTTGATGTGGCAGGTTCTGCAGTAACCTATGATTCCTGCAGCTTTGCTCCGGATTCCGCATCCACCGCAACCTCTATTGCGACCGGCAACAAGACTTATTCCGGCATGATCAATGTGGATGTGACCGGTTCTACGGAATTTGAAACCATCGCAGAAAAGCTCCATGAGCAGAAGGAATGGAAGATCGGTGTTATTTCTTCCGTTAACTTAAATCACGCAACCCCCGCAGCATTTTATGCACATCAGGCAGACCGCAACAACTACTATGAAATCGGTGTGGAACTGGTGGAATCTGATTTTGAATATTTTGCGGGCGGTGCACTGAAGAAACCCAACGGCCCGGACGGCGATAAGGAAAATCTGTATGATCTGGCCAAAGAAGCAGGCTACAAGGTGACTACCACGCAGGCAGAAGCAGAAGCTGTAAGCGCAGCTGATGAAAAGGTAATTCTGATCGACGAGCATCTGGCAGATTCCGATTCCATGGATTATGAGCTGGACCGTGAAGACGGCGAATGGGCGCTGGCTGATTATGTGGAAAAAGGAATTGAAGTGCTGGATAATGAAAACGGCTTCTTCATGATGTGTGAGGGCGGCAAGATCGACTGGGCATGTCATGCAAATGATGCAGGCTCCACTGTAACAGATACACTGGCTTTGGCTGATGCGGTACAGGTGGCAATCGATTTCGCAAAAGAGCATGCAGACGAGACACTGATTCTGGTTACCGGCGACCACGAAACCGGCGGTTTGACCATCGGCTTTGCTGGAACAGATTATGATACATATCTTTCCAACCTGACAAGCCAGAAAATTTCCTATATTCAGTTCGATGAACAGTATGTTGCTTCCTACAAAGAAAATCAGACTCCTTTTGAAACCGCAATGGAAGATGTGGAAAAACTGTTTGGCCTGAAAATGGAAGGCGAAGAAGGGGACAGAATGGTTCTGACCGAGTATGAAGTGGAACGTCTGAAAGCTGCTTATGAACTGGCGATGACAGATTATGATGACGAAAATTACACACAGGAACAGTATGTGCTTTACGGTACTTATAATCCGTTCAGCGTAACCGTAACGCATATCCTGAACAACAAGTCCGGTATCGACTTCACAAGCTATTCTCATACAGGTCTGCCGGTTGCCGTATTTGCAGAAGGCGTTGGTTCAGAAGATTTCGGCGGATACTATGACAATACGGAAATTTACAACAAGATGGCATCCCTGCTGGATGTTCAGTAATCCGGTTATGAGCTGTATTAAAAAATTATTTTCACATCAGACAGCAGCGCCTGTAATTCTGGCCCTGATTTTGATGGCGGTTTTAGTCATCATGCCTACCGGCTACGAGGGCGCTCTGTCCTATCAAAGTGCAGATCGGGTGAAAGCCGAGGTGCTGGAAACGGATGAAAGCGATATTGTTGATACCGGACTGGTCCGTACCGGCGAACAGCGCTGTAAAGTGCGCATCATGGGCGGACAGTTTGCAGGACAGGAGACGATTGCCGTAAACCGGCTGAACGGTTCGCTTGCGCAGGATAAAATTTTTGAGCCCGGGGATGATGCGTTCGTTGTGGTCAGTCACAGCAAGGGCGAAATCACCACCGTGACAATGACAGATCATTTTCGGCTGGACAAGGAGCTGATTCTGGCAGGACTCTTTTTACTGCTCTTGCTGCTTTTTGCCGGTGGAACGGGACTGCGGGCGATTTTATCTTTTGTGTGCACCATACTGATGATGTGGAAGATATTGATTCCCTGCCTGCTTCGGGGCTGGAATCCGATCTGGGTGTCACTGGGACTTGTAATGGTGCTGACGGCGATGATTTTAAGCCTGATATACGGATTGGATCGACGCTGTCTTGCAGCGGCCTCGGGAGCTGCGCTGGGCATAATAGTGACAGCAGTGCTGGGGTATCTGTTTACAGATCTGTTTCAGATTCACGGCGCAGTCATGGAGTCCAGCGAAAGCCTTTTGTATGCCGGGTATCAATATCTGGATCTGACAAAAATATTTGTAGCTTCCATTTTCCTGGGTTCCTCCGGGGCGGTTATGGACCTGTCTGTGGATATCTGCTCCGCGGTTTATGAGGTGGTACAGAAACGTCCTGATATCGGAGCGAAAGAAGCGATCGCCTCCGGGTTCGCGGTGGGAAGAGCGGCCTGCGGTTCCACCACGACCACGCTGCTTTTAGCCTATTCCGGAAGCTATGTAGCGCTTCTGATGGTTTTTATGGCACAGGGAACGCCGGTGGAACTGATGCTGAATTACAAATATGTAGCAGCGGAAATCGTTCATACCATTGTAGGGTCCTTTGGACTTGTGACAGTGGCGCCGCTGACTGCCATCACCAGCGGTATCCTGCTGACGCGCAAATAAACTGTTTTTACAGGTTGTGATCTTTCAGCCTTTTTGCGGAAGAAGCGTTCAGAGAGGGCAATACGCCCCGGTCTTCTCTTGGTGAATGGCCCAGAATGCGTACATAGGCGCGGTAAAAGGAAGAGTAGTCTGAAAAACCGGAACGGATGCAGGCCTCCTGGGCGCTGACACCTTTGATGAGAAGCTGCTGGGCGGTGATGACCCGCTTATGGAGCAGATAATCAAAGACAGTGGTGCCGGTGGCTTTGCGAAAGACCTTGTTTAAATGGTGCTTACTGATATAAAAATGTTCGGCCAGAGAATCCAGGGAAATTTCTTCCTTGAGATGGCCGTTTAAATACCAGATGATCTGTGAAATGGTGTCGGGAAGATCGGCCTCATCGGGAGCGGCCTTCTGCCCGCAGATCCGAACCAGACGGGAGAGCAGTGCTTCTATGGAAATGGGAAGCATCTGCTCTCTCATTTTTTCGCTTTGCCGGCAGCAGTCCTTTATCGCTTCAAAGTAAGCCGGAAGTCCGGTTTGTTCCAGGTTTTCGAAATAGATGGAATGACCGGGCTGTTTTTCAAAGGACGGAAAGACGGAAAGGAGAAAGGCTCTTCTTTCCGGAGTGAGAATATCCGGATGGAAATGCAGGGAGTAGCGCCGGTAAAGCCGGCTGTCGATGATTTTTGCCCCGTGAAAAACGTGAGGAGAGAGCAGAAGCAGGCTGTGAGGCGTGGGCGTATATTTGTGACCTTCTACCAGATAGTCCACATTTCCTTCCAGAAAATAATAGACTTCGTAAAAATTGTGGCAGTGCAGGGTGAAGTCCTCTGTGGGAGTATGGCTGTTGTCGTAGCCGAAGTTGACTTCATCTGTGTAAATATGCATGTTTTCATCCATGGAAAGTTCCTCCGGAATTGGAAATGTCATGAGCAGTATGCACAAGTTGTAATTCTTTTTCATTTAGGTGTTGTGAAAAAAGCATAACTCATAATCGCTATATTTGCAATAAAAAAGTCTTCTCCTGCAATGTTCATATCAGATCGGGGGCGCTATATTAAATTTAGAGAAAAGAGCAGAATCGGGAAAAAGAAAGCAGCTGCGGCAGCAGAAACAGATATGTAGCTGAAGAATAACATGACAGGGAAAGGACAGAGGTTATGAACATGCAGACAGGAGCTCAGCTCTACACAGTCAGGGCCTACACACAAAATGAGAAGGATTTTCAGTACACCATTGAGAAAGTGGCACAGATGGGCTACAAAACAGTACAGCTTTCCGCCATCGGAAAAGAATTAAAGGCAGAATGGATCAGGAAGGTATGCGATGCAGCCGGATTGAAAATCGTGCTGACCCACAGTGATGTAAACCGGATTTTAAATGATACGGATAAACTGATTGAGGAACATGATATTCTGGGCGCATCCTATATCGGAATCGGTGCGATGCCCGACAAATACAGAACGCCGGAGTGGCTGTACCATTTTGCTGACGATTTCTCAAAGCCGGCACAAAAGATTGCGGATGCGGGGAAGCTGCTTATGTATCACAATCATGATTTTGAATTCCGCAAAGTGCTCGCAGAGGGCGCTCCCAATGCTGCAGCAGATAAATATATCATTGAATATCTGCTGGACTGGTTTTCACCCCGGGAACTTGGGTTTACGCTGGATACGTTCTGGGTGCAGGCAGCAGGTGCTGATGTGTGCCAGTGGGTGCGCAGATTAAAAGACAGAATTCCCTGTGTGCATTTAAAGGATATGGAAATGACGCAGAACGGCCCTGTTATGGCGCCTGTAATGGCGGGCAACCTGAATTTTGAAGGGATCTTAAAAGAGCTTGAGGACAGCTGCTGTAAGTATCTGCTGGTGGAGCAGGATGTGTGCCGGACCAGTCCCTTCGAATGCCTGAAGTTAAGCTATGACAATCTGGCAAAGGCAGGATACAGATAAAAATAATATCAGTGGAGGTTAATATGGAGAAAATCAGACTTGGCGTGATCGGAATCGGAAATATGGGATCCGGTCACTGCAACAATATTATAGAAGGAAAAGTGCCGGATATGGAACTTGCAGCAGTCGCTGATTTGAAAGAATCCCGGCGTCAGTGGGCAAAAGAGAATCTGCCGGAGAGCGTGCAGATTTTTGAAGACGGCGACAGCCTGATCGATGCACATTGCTGCGATGCAGTGCTGGTGGCAGTGCCCCATTATGATCATCCCCGTTTTGTGATCAAAGCGTTGGAAAACGGCATGCATGCCATCAGCGAAAAGCCGGCTGGCGTGTATACAAAACAGGTTCGGGAAATGAACGAAGCGGCAGCAAAATCCGACAAAGTATTTGCAATGATGTTCAATCAGCGGACCAACCATGTGTACCGTAAGATGAAAGAGATCGTAGAAAGCGGCGAATACGGTCAGATCAAGCGTGTGAACTGGATCATTACGGACTGGTACCGCACCCAGGCCTATTATAATTCCGGCGGCTGGCGTGCAACCTGGGACGGCGAGGGCGGCGGCGTGCTGCTGAACCAGTGCCCCCACAATCTGGATCTGCTGCAGTGGATCTGCGGGCTGCCGGTGAAGGTGCAGGCGTTCTGCCACAATGGAAAATGGCATGACATCGAAGTGGAAGATGATGTGACTGCTTATCTGGAATTTGCAAACGGTGCGACGGGTGTATTTGTGACCACCACGGCGGATGCGCCCGGAACCAATCGTTTTGAAGTGACTTTGGAAAAAGCGAAGCTGGTCTGTGAAAACGATAAGCTTACCTTCTACGTGCTGGACGTGAGTGAAAGAGAATACTGTTATCAGGCAACAGAAGGATTTTCCAGACCGGACGGGCGGTTTGTGGAACTTGAGACGGATGGATTAAACCTGCAGCATGTGGGCGTGCTGCGCGCTTTTGCAGGCAATATTCTGCGGGGCGAGCCGCTGGTGGCAAGAGGGGAAGAAGGCATTAACGGATTGATGCTTTCCAATGCCATGCATTTGTCCTCCTGGCTGGAAAGACCGGTAACTTTGCCTGTGGATGAAGATCTTTTCCTGGAAAAATTAAATGAACTGCGCAGAAGCTCCCGGAAAAAGGAGAATGTGCAGGAGACAACTTTTGATACCAGTAATTCCTATGGTTCAAAACAAAATGGCTGAAAGGTGACCGGAAGGAGCTGACGGAAGATGATGAAATCGGCGATTGTGGGATGCGGCGGCATTGCTGTAGTACATGCACAGAGCTTAATACAGCGACAGATCGGTGAAATTGTGGGATTTGCGGATATCAAGCCCGAAAGAGCGCAGGCCTATGCCCAGCGCTTTGGCGGACGTGCCTACAGCTCTTTGGAGGAGATGCTCTCTGCCGAAAAGCCCGATGTCCTGCATATCTGCACCCCGCATTATCTGCATGTGCCCATGGCGGTTTACGCCCTCGGTCAGGGCGTTCATGTTTTCATGGAAAAGCCGCCGGTTATTTCGACACAGCAGTATCGGCAGCTTGCAGAAGCAGTACAGCAGGCGGAGAAAAGAATCGGATTCTGTTTTCAGAATCGGTACAATAAAAGCGTACAGCTGATAAAGGGACTGCTTGCATCGGGCGAGGCAGGAAAAGTCCTGGGAGCCAGAGGATTTGTGACCTGGTGCCGAAACGAAAAATACTATACGGAAAGCGGCTGGAGAGGCAGTCTTACCACGGAGGGCGGCAGTGCGCTGGCCAATCAATCGGTACATACGCTGGATCTTTTGAATTATTTTCTGGGAAAACCGGTGTGGACGGATGCGAGGATGGCGAATCATCATCTGCAGGGAGTGATCGAAACGGAAGATACGGTGGAAGCCTATATCCGTTATGAAAATGTGAACGCCAGTTTTTATGCCACGACAGCATACTGTGCGGATGTGCCGCCTCTGATTGAAATTGCCTGTGAGAACCGGACCATTCGAATGGAAGGGGAACGAGTGACTTATTTTTACCCGGACGCAAGAGTGGAACTGCCTGAGGTGGAAGTGACCGCTCCGCTTGGAAAAAGCTATTGGGGCAGCGGTCATGCCGGCTGCATCGAAGACTTTTATGAAAGCATAAAAACGCAGAAGCGCTATGAGCAGGATCTGGAAGGCATAGAGGATACGCTGAAGCTGATGCTGGCGGTTTATGAATCCGCCCGGACCGACAGCAGAATTTATACGGACAGCATCGCTGCGGCTTTGTGACTGCGCCATGCAGAAAAGATGTGACAACAGCAGCTGACAAAAACTGGCCGTCAATATGGAGGAAAAATGAGCAAAGAAAGAAAAATCTTAAAAAATTGTCCCGTCAGCGGTTTTGCGGACGAGATTGATATTAATGTGGATAAACAGCTGGCTGTTTTAAAACAGCTGGGGATATCTCAGATCGAATTTCGCAGCGGTGACGGCATCAATGTAGCCGATTACACATTGGAACAGGCAAAAGCCTTAAAGGAAAAACTGGATCAAAACAAAATCCGGGTATCGGCACTGGGCTCTCCCATCGGAAAAATCAGCATTGAGGATGATTTTGAACCACATCTTGCAAAGCTTGACCATGTGGCGGATCTGGCAAAGGTGCTGGATTGCAGATATATCAGAATGTTCAGCTTTTTCATTCCGAAGGGCAGACAGCCGGAAGCGTTTCGGGAGACGGTGATGGAACGCGTGGAAGCTATGGTGGCCCTTGCACGGCAGAAGGATGTGATTTTGCTGCATGAAAACGAAAAAGACATCTATGGAGACACGGCACCCCGCTGCCTGGAATTGATGGAGCGTTTTTATGGTCCCAATTTCGGCTGTACTTTTGATTTCGCAAACTTTGTACAGTGTAGGCAGGATACGGCAGAGGCCTATGAAATGCTGAAACCGTATATTTCCTGCATTCATGTCAAGGATGCGGAGACTGCATCCGGACGGGTTGTGCTTCCTGGAAAAGGGGACGGTAAGCTGGCGGAAATATTCAAACGGCTGGACAGCGCCGGATATGAGGGTGTTTTAAGCATGGAGCCTCATCTGGTGGATTTTGCCGGCTTTGCCATGTTGGAAAAAGAGGGACAAAAGAAGGAAAAAGGCGATGGGGCACAGGCATTTGCTGCGGCATATGAAGCGCTGGAGGAAATTTTAAAATAGAGATGCAGGGCATCGGCGGGGCATAATTTTTGGAAAGAGTATCCCATTTTTTACATATTTAATTATCTTGTAGTTTTATGCTTGTGATCTGCCGTTATATCGCTTAAAATATGCAAAAAACAGACTAATGTTTTGGTGGAAAGGGGTCAGCGATGTATTCTGAAAAACAGATTGAGCGGATGCTTGGAAAGTTGAAGCGTCTGGAAGAAATGCTGGAAGAGCATTTATTTGAAAAGGTAGACGAGATGGATATGATGGCTTATCCGACTGATGGAAGTCATCATGCGATTCCGGCGGATGAAAATTTTTCTCCGATGGAAAAAGGAACAAACTTCGAGGGCGAAGGGCTTTATGTCTGGATGAAGGGCAGCTATCGTGTGCCGGAAGCGCTGGAGGGAAAATCTCTTTTCATCTGGCCCAGAGGCGAGGCTTATGAAGGCATGCTTTGGGTGAATGGAAAGCCCTACGGCAACTATGCCACAAAATATGAAAAGAACAGCCGGGGCAATCACTATTGTGACCTGTTAAAGCAGGACGTAAAAGCGGGCGAAAAGATTGATGTGGCGATTGAATTTTACGCCGGTCACTTCGTAAAGGGGACGCAGCCCTTTAGAGATGACGAGCACAGACCTTATATCATCAGCTATCAGGGTGTGGATATCTGCTTAAAGAGAGAAGAGCTGGCTGATTTTTATTACAATTTAAAAATTGCGAATCAGATGGCAGCGGTGATGGATAAAAGCAGCTTCCGCCGCGCAGAAGTGGTGAAGGCGCTCCTTGAGATTCATGGATTTATCTATTATGATTTTGAATATGTGGGCTGGGAAAAGTTTATGGAAGGGGCCCGCAATGCCAATGCAATCTTAAAAGATATGCTTTCCGAAACCAATTCCGCTTCGGCGCCTTACGTGGGACTGATCGGCCACTCCCATATGGATACTTCCTGGCTGTGGACGCGCAAGGAGACAGAGAAGAAGTGTGCCAGAACTTATGCAAATCAGATGAATCTGATGGATCAGTATCCGGATTATACTTTTGTACAGAGTTCGGCCTATCACAGTGATATGATGAAACGCCTGTATCCGGATCTGTTTGAAGAGATCAAAAAGCAGGTCGCTGCCGGTCGCTATGAACCAAACGGCGGTGTGTGGATCGAGTGTGACTGTAATATTCCTTCCGGTGAGTCCATGATTCGACAGTTTTTATGGGGACAGCGTTTCACCAGAGAGAATTTTGATTATACCTCGGATTCCTTCTGGCTGCCGGATACCTTTGGATATTCTGCTGCCCTGCCGCAGATCATGCATGGCTGCGGTATCAAATATTTTCTGACCACCAAGATGAGCTGGAACGATACCAATGATTTCCCGTATGATACTTTTTACTGGAAGGGAATTGACGGATCGAAGGTGCTGACCCATTTAAACAGAAGCCATCTGTGGCCGGACCCGGAAAATATGCAGAGAAATGTGCTGGATAAGCAGGGAGACACCATCAAGGAACGGGAAGTTTCCAATATGCGCCTGTTCTCCTATGGTTATGGTGACGGCGGCGGAGGTCCGCAGTTTGAAATGATTGAAATGGCGGAAAGACTGGGGGATGTGGAAGGTCTGCCCAGATCTTCTCACACAACGGTGAGCCGGTTCATGGAGGAGCTGGAAGATTCCGTGTACTGCCCTTCCACTTATTCCGGAGAGCTTTATCTGGAGCTGCACCGCGGCACTCTGACCAACCAGCATACGATCAAACGCAACAACCGGAAAGCGGAGTTTGCGCTGCGTGATCTGGAATATCTGACCGTTCGCGATGCCATTCGGAAAGATCAGACGGCCAGCGGCGAAGAAATTCGTCCTTTAATGGAAGATCTGCTTGTGAATCAGTTCCATGATACCTTGCCCGGCACCTGTATCCCGGATGCTCATGATGATGCGATTCGTGAGGTTTCGGCGGCAATTGTGAAAGCGAAATCAAAGTCTGCAGAGATTCTGGAAGGCATGGCAGTTGGCAGCAGCACAGAAGATAAAATTACCCTGGTTAACACACTTCCTTTTGAGCGGGGGGATGTGATTTATCTGCCCTTTGACGGTTCTTTTGTGGAAGGAAGCTATGACCAGCAGGTGATTGTGGATATGAACGGGAATCCGAAGCTTGCGGTCATGGGCGTAAAACTTCCCGCTTATGGTTCTCTTACATTACAGAAGGCAGAGGAGAAGGGTAAGGAAAAATCTGCTTTTAAAGCGGAAGGAATGAGCCTGGATACTCCGTTTTATTCGGTAGTATTTAATGAAAAGGGATACATGGAGTCTCTGGTTGATAAACAAAACGGCAGACAGCTTCGCGGTGAGGGGTATGCATTAAATACATTCCTTATAGCGGAAGATGTTTCTCTGGGATGGGACAACTGGGACATTGATGCTGACTGTGAAGAGAAATTTGCGGATACAGCAAAGCTTCTGAGCAGAGAAGTGGTGGCAGACGGTGCGGTGGAATATCGTATTCGCAGCCATTATCAGCTGACGGAAAAATCCTCTCTTGTGCAGGACATTATTTTCTATGCAGACAATATGCAGATTGTATTTGAAACGAAGATGGACTGGCAGGATGATCACCGGTTCTTAAAGACTGCTTTTGATACCACCATTCATGCGGATTATGCAAGCCAGGAAATTCAGTTCGGTTATATCCGCAGAGTGACAAACCGCAATACATCCATAGAAAAAGCGAAATTTGAGGTATCAAATCACAAATATACTGACCTTTCCGAAACCAGATACGGCGCAGCGCTGTTAAATGACTGCAAATACGGTATCAGCATCAAAGATTCCGAAATGCATCTGTCTCTGCACAAGGGCGGCTGCAGGCCGGATTACAGAGGGGACAAGGGAACACACTGCTGTACTTATGCATTCCTGCCTCATGCGGGCAGCATGAATGCGGCAAACGTGATCCGCCCGGCATATCTGCTGAATGAAAAACCGCTCATTACAAATGGGGAACTTGTTCTTGACAGCCTGCTGCATGTAGATGCAGAGAACGTGATTGCAGAGACCATCAAACCGGCAGAAGATGCGGTGAAAGGATTTGTTCTGCGTCTGTATGAAGCGGAAGGAACCTGGACGGCAGCCAAACTGCACCTTGGCATTCCGGTGAAGGAAATTGCGGAAACGAATATGCTGGAAGAAACCATACAGGTATTGGAAGCGGGACAGGAGATTGACTTAAGCTTCAAGCCCTTTGAAATTAAGACATTACTGGTGAAATATTAAAGTAAAAAATCCATAGTTACATAAAAAACCGGGTGAAAATCTCTGTGAAGAAGATTTTGCCCGGTTTTATTAATTTACACCCGTTCGGCTTATAGCAACGGTTGCTTGGGGGCGCCGGTGGAACCGCGGATAACGAGCTCAACCGGTACCGTGACCTTTTTGCCGCCGCAGGACGGTTCTTTAATGGAAGCGAGCATAAGTTCGCTGATGCGCTGCCCGATACCGGTGAAGTCCTGACGGACGGAGGTGATATCATATTCCGTAGCGATTTCCTGGTCATCGAAGCCACAGATGCTGATGTCCTCCGGAACCCGGAGATTGAGCTTTCGGCAGGCGCAGATTGCAAGCTGGGCAACCCGGTCATTTTCGGTAAGAAGAGCTGTGGCACCGTTGATATACATACGGTGAACAGCATTGCGAAACCTCGAATTTTCGGATTCGATATCCTCTTCGGTCACCTCGTAAGGCGTGCAGATGATATTTGCAGGATCCGGCGTGAGCCCTGCGGAAATAAGCTGCTGCAGGTAACCGCCGAAACGGTTGCGGACGGTGGATGTCTCTTCCACCGGTGCGGTGGTAAGAAAACCGATATTCTTATGTCCGAGATTGATCAGGTGCTCTGTTAAAAGCCGGCCGCCCTCGAAATTATCGGAGATTACATTTTGAATATAAGGACAGTCGGTAGACTTATCAATGACAACAACGGGGATCTTGGCATAAACAAATTCGTTGAGCATGTTCAGATTAATGTTGTCACGGAAGGGGTAATAAACCAGGCCGGAAATATTCTGGGAAAGCAATAGCTGTATGTTGGCCTTTTCTTTTGCGGCGGAAGTGTTGGAAATGTAAATGCTCATCAGATAGCCGTTGTCATTCAGCGCGCCGTTTACTGTTTTGATTGTCTGGAGCATACCGCCTTTGGTGATATCAAACGGCAGGAGAAAGGATACCATTTTGGAAGAAGAGGACGGTTGATGCTGGTTGTTGAGGTTATTCAGGGCATTGCGCGCCACAAAGCTGCCGACGCCCCGCTTCCGGTAGAGGATACCTCTCTGTTCCAGATCTGTGAGCGCGCGTTTGGCGGTAATGCGGCTGACACCGTATTGCTCTGTCAGCTGCATCTCTGTACACAGTACTGTATCGTAAGAAAAATCATTATTCCTGATTCTGGTCAGGATGTCATCTGTAATAATTTCATATTTAGGCTTTTTGCCGGCTTCCTGGTTCATAACTTTACATCTGCTTTCTGAATTCTTTGATATATACGAAACATCGTTTGATATAATTGATTATAAGAGAAATGGAAGAAATAGTCAATAGAATAATTTGATATATCAAAATGATGAATGACATATCAAATGAATAATCCCCGACGAGAAATATGAAATGTGCAATATGTACAAAATAATAATATAAAATTCTATCTAATAGACAAAGTGACGTTGAAAACATAACTTAAGTATTGACATGTTAGCAAAATGATGATAGCATATGATATATCAAATAACACTTGATAAGTCAAAGAAAAAGGGGATGAAGAGCTTGAAAAATCAGAAGAAATTAAAGTCGGTATCTGGTAAGAAGCGGAAACTTGGGGAACGGATTCTGCTGTCGATCAGAAATAACTGGCAGCTGTATGCAATGTCGATTCCTGCTGTTGTTTTACTGTTCTGCTTTGCTTACCTGCCCATGGGCGGTTTGATCATCGCGTTTAAGAAGTACAATTTCAGACTTGGTATCTGGGGCAGCCCTTTTATGGATCCCTGGTATAAGAATTTTGAGATTCTGTTCAAGAATAATGCAGTAGCGCTTAATGCCATCAAGAATACGATTATATTGAATGCGCTGTTTATCTCGGTGGGTACAGTATTTGCACTGGCGCTGGCGCTTTGCTTTAATGAAATTTCCAATAAGTATATTAAGAAGATTACGCAGTCAATTACCTTTTTACCTTACTTCATTTCTACAGTAGTAATCGGTATTTTTGTAAGCGGTCTTTTGGGATTTGAGAATGGTGTAATCAACCGGATTATCGTATCCCTGGGCGGTGAAAAGGTTGCCTTCTATATGGAAGCAAAATGGTGGCCCTGGATTTTACTAATTGTAAACATCTGGAAAGGTGCCGGATACAATGCGGTAGTTTATCTGGCAACCATCAGCGGTATTGACAGTTCCTATTATGAAGCAGCTAAGATTGACGGAGCATCCAGATGGCAGCAGACCAGATACATCAGCCTGCCGCTGCTAAAGCCTACAGTCATCACGATGACTCTGTTGTCTGTTGGTAAAATCATGAACTCTGACTTTGGTCTGTTCTACAACGTGACAGGCGATATGCCTACACTTTATGAGACTGCGGACGTTATTGATACATACATTTACCGCGCTTTGAGACAGCTGGGGGACATTGGTATTTCCTCTGCAACGGGCTTCTTCCAGTCGATCGTTGGCTTCTTCTTGGTTCTGCTGAGTAACTGGGCAGCGAATAAATATTCAGAAGAAGGCGCATTGTTCTAAGGAGGGGAGAAGACATGAAAGAGAGAATGACAATCGGCAGATTTATAGTGCACCTGTTCGTAATCGTATTTTCATTTGTCTGCCTGTATCCGTTTTTACTGGTTGTCGGCGGATCGCTGATGACGAACTCGGAAGCGATAAACAGCGGATTCAAGGTAATCCCGGATGAACCGACCCTTGCATCCTATCAGATCCTTCTCGGCAACGGCGCATTGATTTTTAACGGTTATAAAATTACTGTTTTTGTTACGGTTGTGGGTACGTGCTTATCTATCGCTGTGAACGGCATGATGGGATATGTACTTTCCAGAAAGCATCTGGCAGGACGCAGAGTGATGAACTTGTATGTACTGCTGACCATGCTGTTTAACGGTGGTATGGTACCCTGGTATCTGGTTTGTACCCAGTATCTGCACCTGAAAGATACCTATTGGGCATTGATTCTTCCTTCGGTAGTCAGTGCATGGTATATTTTCCTGATCCGTAACTATTTCACCGGAGTGCCGGAAGAACTCTGGGAATCCGCAAAACTGGACGGAGCTTCCGAATTTACAGTATTTTCTAAGATTTATCTTCCTCTGGCAACACCGGTTATCGCGACGGTTGTATTGTTTGCGGCACTGGGTTACTGGAATGACTGGTGGCTGGGCCTGATGCTGATTGATGATTCCACCATGCAGCCTCTGCAGATGCTGCTCAGAACGATGATATCAAACATTCAGTTTTTACAGACAATGTCACAGCAGTCCTCGGAAGTACAGGCGATGCTTGCATCTGTACCCGGTGATGGTGTGAAGATGGCAATGGTTGTGGTAACAACCGGACCGATTATTCTGTTATATCCTTTCGTACAGAAGTATTTCATGAAAGGTATCATGGTCGGCGCGGTAAAAGGCTGATCGCAAATATTCAATAAATATGATTGATTGGCGATAAGGGACGCCATGAGATAAAATTTTTAAGAAAAGGAGAAAGTATATGAAAAAGAAAATTGTGAGCACTTTATTGGCGGTTAGTATGGTGGCAGCAGCTCTGGCTGGTTGCGGCAATTCCGCTTCCAAAGAATCTGCACCCGCAGCGGCAGAAGAAGAAAAGGCTCCTGCAGCAGAAACGAAAGCAGAAGCTCCTGCAGACAGCGCAGCAGCAGAAGGACCTGTTGATCCTGTAACCGGAGAAGCTCTGGAACCCGTTACTCTGAAGTTTATCCTTTTTGGCGATAAGAAATCTGCTGTAGACGAAGTATGGGCAGCAATCGCAGATTACACAAGAGATACCTTGAACTGTGACTTCGATGTTCAGTTCGTTTCCGGTGATGACTACAAGCAGAAATTGCTGGTTAAGGCAGCAACCGGCGATGTTTGGGATTTAAACTTTGACTCTGACTGGACCGGTTACTTCCAGATGGCTGCAAATGATGCATACCTGAATCTGGATGAACTGCTTCCTGCATATGCTCCCAATCTGTATGCTGTATATGAAGAAAAAGGCCTGCTGGATGCTATGAAGAACAAAGGCCACATCAACATCCTGCCCTGGACAATGACCATGAACAACCGTCCTTTCATTCAGTGGAGAGGCGACCTGGCAGAAGCTGCTGGTATCGAGGTTGACAAAGACAGCATTAACACAATTGAAGATGTTGACAAACTGCTGTATCAGTTAAAGGATGCTTATCCTGACAAATACATCATCGAATGCTCTCAGCTTTCCGGCGGTGGCTGGTTCACACTGGATAACGGCATGGGTCTGTATTTCAACCTGAATGATCCTGCATGTACAGTAACTGCTGCAGAAGATATTCCGGAATGGGTAGAAGCTATGGAATATGCTGAGAAGTGGCAGAAAGACGGACTGATCTGGAAAGACGTATTAACAGACAACCTGGATCACAACTCTCTGATCAACGAAGGCAAGCTGATCACCAAGTGGGGCACACATGAATTCGCTACTCAGAACAGAGCATGGGTTGAAGAAGGCGCTTACTGGGATTACACAGAAATTTATGCAGATGATCTGTATGCAAACAGAACACCTCTGGCAAACGCT
Source organism: Lachnospiraceae bacterium (assembly GCA_017482485.1). Taxonomy (GTDB): domain Bacteria; phylum Bacillota; class Clostridia; order Lachnospirales; family Lachnospiraceae; genus Gallintestinimicrobium. Next base: position 16,688 of record JAFUMV010000149.1, on the reverse strand, counting down.
TTATGTATCTCCGCAACCAGTGAAAATCCTGAAAGAACTCTGATGTTCCTGGATATGCTTGAAACAGACCAGACCCTGTATGATCTGGTACAGTATGGTATTGAAGGCAAGACATATGTACTGAACGAAGAAACCGGCGGCGCAGAATATCCCGAAGGTATGGACGGCGCAAGCTCCAACTATCAGGAATGGGGCGGCCAGTGGGCTATGTGGAAACCTCAGTTCATGAGAGCAAACGCTTCTTATGGCCCTGGTTTCTGGGAGAAGGAAGCAGAATATGCTGCATCCAGCGACAAGAACGTTGTTTCTCCTCTGGAAGGTTTCAGCTTTGATGCTTCCAGCGTGACCACAGAAGTTGCACAGCGTAACCAGATCTTTGAAGATGCTAATAAACTGTTAGGTGTAGGTCTGGCAGGCGATACCAAGACTGCAGTTGAAAAACTGAAAGCTGACAGCGAAGCAGCTGGCAAGCAGGCTCTGATCGACGAGTACCAGAGACAGATTGATGAGTTCCTGGCAGGCAAATAAAGCGTTTTAGAAAGACCGATCAAAAGGATAGATTGACAGTAACAAGTAAATAAAACGTGCTTAGATACAAGCCCCTGTAATTTCGTATTACCGGGGCTTGTTCTAAAAGAGGGTATATGCATGAAGAAGACGACGGTACACATTATTTCCCATTCTCACTGGGACAGAGAGTGGTATATGGCATTTGAAAAGCATCGTATCAAACTGGTCAAACTGATCGATGATGCGATGGAACTGTTTGAAAAGGATGAAAATTACCGCAGTTTTCACCTGGACGGACAGACGATAGTCCTGGATGATTATCTTGAAATTAAACCGCAGAACCGGGAGAAAGTTATCAAATATGTAAAAGAGGGAAGATTTGTAGCAGGTCCGTGGTATATTTTGCAGGATGAGTTTTTGACCAGTGGTGAGTCGAATGTTCGGAATCTTTTGGTTGGCGCACAGGAAGCAAAAGATTTCGGCGGGGATTGTAAAATCGGTTATTTCCCTGATGCGTTTGGCAATGCGGGTCAGATGCCTCAGCTTTTATCACAGGCAAGTATGGAAGCCGTCATCTTCGGAAGAGGCGTAAAGCCGGTTGGTTTTAACAATATGGTAATGGGTGACGGTGAATATGAATCCGCTTTTTCCGAGATGTACTGGGAATCTCCGGACGGCAGCAGGCTGACCGGAATTCTGTTCGCAAACTGGTATAATAACGGTGTGGAGATTCCGGTGGAAGAGGAAGCGGCAAAGGCTTACTGGGATGAGGGACTTGCAAAGGCCAGACAGTTTGCTGGTACCAGTCACCTGTTGTTCATGAATGGCTGTGACCACCAGCCTGTGCAGAAGGACCTGAGTGAAGCCATTGCTGTGGCGCGCAGATTATACCCCGATATTGAATTTGTTCATTCTGATTTTCCTTCTTATATTAAGGCGGTAGAAGAAGAGTTGGGAGATAACATTACCACAGTAAGGGGAGAATTAATCGGGCAGAAAACCGATGGCCTGTTTACACTGGTGAACACCTGCTCCAACAGAGTGGACTTAAAAATCCGCAACCGTGAATGTGAGACTGCGCTGGAAAAGGGCGCAGAGCCTATGGGTGTTCTCGCATGGCTGAACGGAAAAGAATATCCGCAGGATCTTCTGCGCTATTCCTGGAAGACCCTGATGCAGAACCATCCTCATGACAGCATCTGCAACTGCAGCGTGGATGATGTAAATAAAGAAATGGTTACCCGCTTTGATAAGAGTTACCAGGTGGCAGAAGAACTGGCTCTGGAAAGCAGAAAATACCTTGCTGAAAAGGTGGGGGAAAGCTGCTTTGCAGATTTTGGTGATTCTATTCGCCCCTTTGTGGTATTTAACGGCGCAGGCTGGGAAAAAACTCAGGTGATCAGCGTGGTGTTGGACTGGAGGAGAGACTGGCAGAGAAGTCTTCCTGACGGCCATGATGCCATGGAAAAACTCAAGCTTCCTGAATTTGTGCTTAAGGATGCCAATGGAAATGTGGTGGATGCGCTGATTGAAGACGCGGGCGTAAGCTATGGCCATATGCTTCCTTCTGACAGATTCCGTCGTCCTTATATGGCCAGACAGGTGAAGGTTACTTTTGAAGCCACCGTTCCTGCTCTTGGCTATGCTTCCTGGATTTTGGAACCTGCAGCCAAAAAAGACAATGTCAGTGAGCAGACAGAAGCAAAGAAAGCTTCTCTGGTATCCGGAACAAACACGATGGAAAATGAATTCCTGAAGGTGGAGATTGGAGATGACGGCAGTTATACTCTGACAGATAAAAAAACCGGTGCTTCTTATCCGGAAATCGGCTGGTTTGAAGAGTGCGGTGATGTGGGCAACGAATATATTTTCGTACAGCCTAAAGGCTCTGAAACGATTACGACCAGGGGCAGTGCAGCGGTGGTTGAGCTGACAGAGGATACTCCTGTCAGAGCTGCATTTACGATTACCCACAGGCTGACAGTACCTGTTGGTGCGGATGAGGTTTTTGAACACGAAAAAGCGTGCATGTACAGCTATCATGACCGTCGGTCCCGGCGCAGCAGCGAGATGACCACGATAACGCTCGTGACAAAACTGACGCTGGAAAAGAGTGCAGCAGGCTTAAAAGCGCAGACAACGATTGAAAACACTGCAAAGAATCACAGAATTCGTGTGGTGGTGCCTACCGGAATCGATACGGACAGTCATTATGCTGATTCCGTATTTGAAGTGACAAAACGTCCGAACCGTCATGCGGAAACATGGAAGAATCCCAGCGGCTGTGAGCATCAGCAGAATTTTGTGGCAGTCTGCGGAGATACAAACGGCATTCTGGTGGCGAACTTCGGTCTGTACGAATATGAAATTTTGCCCGAACAAAATAATGCCATGGCGGTAACGCTGCTTCGCGGTACCGGTGAAATGGGTGACTGGGGCGTATTCCTGACTCCTGATGCACAGCTGCTTGGCACTTACAGTATGGAATATGAAATCGTTCCGTTTGCAGCAGAGAAAAAGACAGAGACTTACAAAGAGGCATATCTGTTCCAGAGTGATTTGACGGCCTGTCAGATTCCGGGCGGATGCTGCGGCAAGGTTCCTCCGTATGAAAAGGATGAGCTGAAAGAAACCTGTGTCAGAAAGGGCGAAGAAAGTCTGCCTGCAGTGAAGTCTTATCTGAACTGGAAGGGCGAAGGACTGGCGCTCACCGGCTTTAAGCGTAAAGATGCCGGAGAAGACGTGATGGTACGTTTTGTGAACGTAACCGATAAGGCGTCTGTCGTGCGTCTGGAAAAAGCGTCCTGGATGTCCGGTATGTATTTCAGTAATGTTCTGGAAGAAAAGAAGGAAGAAATGAAGGTTTCTGAAGACGGCTGGTATGAAAAGGTTATTGCGCCGTTTGAAATCGCTACTTTCGGACTTGAAGCATTAAAATAATCTGACCTGTGGAAGTTGGGAGGGTGAAGATATGGATAGAGAAATCGCTGTGTGCGGCGTACATTTTGAAACGGATAAGGAAACGATCAGAAAGCAGCTTGCCCAGCTGAAGGCCGATGGGGTTACTTCCGTACAGATATACTGCCACTGGAACAAATTTGAGCCCGAAGCGCGCGGCAGTTTTTCCTTTGACTATTATGATGAAATGGTGAAGGAAGTTCAGAATGCCGGATTGCGTTTTTTGCCCTTCCTGCTTTTGGGCCCCAGATATTCTGCGCCGGACTGGTGGCTGAAAGAGCCCGGCCACACAGGAATGATCTGTCTGGAGCATGGAAAGGAATGTCCGGTGGAATCCATCTGGAATCCGGCATTCCGCAAAGAAATTGAGCGGGTTTATAAGGCGTTTGCAGAACATTATCTGCCCTGGAATGTGTTGGAAAGCGTACAGCTTGGCATCAACGGAGATTACGGTGAGGCCATCATGCCGGTGGTGGGTAACTGGCCGGGCGCATACCATACTCACAGAGGCTTCTGGTGCGGCGGTGAGGACGCGAAAGAATCCTTCAGAGAATATTTAAAAGAACACTTTGGCACGATTGAGGGCTTGAATGAACGCTGGAACAGCCATTATAATAATTATCAAGAGGTGGTGCCGTTTTTGAAGGAATTTCGTCCTTCTTTGACGGCGTATCTGGATCTGATGGACTGGTATCACGGTTCCATGACAAAATATTCGGATTTCTGTCTGGCAGCCGCGAAAAAAGTCTTTAAAGAGGTACCGGTTTATCTGTGCACCGGCGGCATCGAAGAGCCGGAACATGCTTCCTCCTTTGCAGAGCAGGCTAAAGTGGCGGCAAAGAACGGATGCGGCATCCGGCTGACCAATGAAGGAAATAATTTCTTTGAGAATTTTTATCTGACAATACATATGCAGAGCGCCTGCGAACAATATGGGGCGTTTCTGGGACTGGAGCCGGTAGGACCTATCCTGCCGGAAGGCGTGGCGGTTCGCACTTATGGAAGTGCTGCCTACGGAGATGTGCAGATTTTTCATTATTACGGAAATCTGCATGGACAGGAAGACGGCCGAAATGCAGGCACAATCGTTAAAAAGTATGAAGATCTGATCGGGGAGCGCAGGCTGGACCGCAAGGTCACCATGTTCTGGCCCATCATCGATTCCTGGGCAAAATCGACACAGGTGTTGGACAATATCCGCCTTGCCGTATCAGAGATCAGAAAATCCTATGATCTCAATGCGGCGGATGAGAAGATGATCGCAGACGGCTGCCTGAAAGATACAAAGGTCCTTGTGCTTCTGGACACTGCATTCAGCACAAGAGAAGCGCTTCTTAAGGTTGCAGAATGGGTAAAAGAGGGCGGAACATTGATCGCCAATTGTCATCCATTTGATGAAACCTGCAGACGGGTGCCGGAATTTGAAGCGGTATTCGGCATGAACGATGAATCAGAGGAAGTCTGGGGACACAGCGAATTCGCTCTTTGCGCTCAGGATTGGATGGGCGGTTTGAAAAACTGTGTACACCAGCATTCCATGATCGCCTGGAACAAGCTGGAGGAAGATGTGATTCCGATTTTTGAAAACAGCGCCAGAGTGGGCGGTGAGAATGGAACACAGCTGGCTTATTGTGCATTCGAACGGCTCTATGGAAAAGGGCGGGCCTTCTATTTTGCGGCGCCGCTGGATCTGGATGCTATGGCAGATGCGATCTGGACCCCTTCTCCCGCATTCAGGCTTCTTTTGGAAGACTGCTGCAGAGAGTATGCGGGTGAGGAGCCCATGGTGCTGAAAGAGGGCCAGATTGTGAAGACAAGAATCGGCGACAGAGAACTGGTTTTGAATGAAAATCATGAAATTTCCTGGGAATAAACATAAAGGAGTGTTAAGGGCATGGAAAAGTATAAGGATACTTCCTTAAGCGCAAAGGAACGTGCGCAGGATCTGCTTTCCAGAATGACACTGGAAGAAAAAGTTGCGCAGATGGACATGATCCGCGGCGTGGAACTGGCAACAAAGGTGCATGAAGCGCATTTCTGCGCGGTGGATGAAAAGTCTGATTTTTACTGGGATAAGGTAAAAGAAAGTTTTGGAGACAGAGGCATGGGTTTTGTGCATGACGTGTATTCTTCTCCGGCAGTTTTGAATAAACTGCAGAAGTATCTGGTGGAGGAGACAAGACTTGGCATTCCCTGTATTTTTACAGGAGAGGCCCTGCACGGCCTGTCCTATCCGGGAGCCTGCATTTTCCCTATGCCGATTGCCATGGGAGCTTCTTTTGATCCTGCGCTGACGAAGGAAGTGGGACATGCGATTGCGGCAGAAACCAGAAGCCTTGGCATCCACGAAATTCTGGCGCCCAATCTGGATCTGGCAAGAGAACCAAGGTGGGGACGCGTGGAAGAAACTTTCGGAGAAGATACTTATTTGTCTTCTCAGATGGCATATGCGATTGTGACCGGCGAACAGGGGGATGATATCAGCGCGCCTGATGCGGTTATGGCAGAGCCCAAACACTATTGCGTGCATGGAATTCCGGAGGGCGGCACAAACTGTTCTCCCGCAAGAGTGGGTGTTAGAGAAGTGGAAAGTGCTTATCTGCCGGTTTTTGAAGCGGGCATCAAAAAGGCAGGCGCCTGCAATGCAATGGCATCCTATAACTGCATCGACGGCGAAGCAGTGATCAATTCAGAACATTATCTGAGAGAAGTTTTAAAAGACCGTTTTGGTCTGAGAGGCTATGTGCGTGCAGATTTCGGCGCCGTGAACAGACTGACGCATACCCATCATATCGCAAAGGACAATCAGGAAGCTATGAAGCTGGCGGTGGAAGCCGGCCTGGACGTGCAGGGCTTTGACTATTCCAATACGGAATGGGAATCCGGTCTGATCGATCTGGTCAAAAGCGGTCAGATGGCCGAGTCCGTTATTGATGAAGCGGTTCTGCGAATCCTGAATATGAAATTTGAATTGGGACTGTTTGAACATCCCTATACGGATGAAGAGAATTACAAAAATGTTGTCCGCTGTGAAAAACACAAAGACATTTCCTATCGCGTGGCTCAGGAAGGACTTGTCCTTTTGCAGAATGAGAATGGGGTGCTGCCTCTTGCAAAGAATGTGAACACCATTGCAGTGCTGGGACCCAGCTCCAATCTGCAGAGGGAAGGCAGCTATGCCTCCGTGCCTTATGGCTATCATATGAACAGCGTTTATGAGGAAATCCGGGACAGAGCGGGCAAAAACTGTAAGGTGCTTCAGGCGGATGGCTGTGGTATCACGGAGAACGATGTGACCGTAATTCCCCAGAGCTGGTATCCGGATGGTGTGGAACTGGAATATTACGCCAACGATCATTTTGCAGGAGAGCCGGTAGGATATGATAAAGCAAACCTGATCAAGTTTAACTGGATTTTGGCAAAGCCTCACAGAGATCTGGAATTCAAGGGCTATTCTGTTCGGATGAAAACGAAGATGAAGGTGAATACCCATGAATTTACGGATGACGAGCAGATCGTGGGAAGACTGGCTTTCACCACAAATGATACCGTGGAAGTGCTGGTGGATGGCGAAACGGTGATTCAAAGCGGCGGCGAAAATAAACAGCAGCTTCCTGCCTGTCCTTTCACTTTTGTAAACGGACAGACCTATGAAATCGAAATCCGTTATGTCTGTGATGTGAACGGCAATAACGTAACGCTGAGCATCGATCATCATGGAGAAGACATTGAAAGAGCTGTGGAACTGGCAAAACAGAGCGATGTGGTCGTTCTGGTATGCGGTGATAACAAAATAACCAGCGGTGAAGGCATGGACCGCTGCGATCTGAAGCTGTACGGAAAACAGCAGGAGCTGATTCGTCAGGTCTGCGCGGTGAACAAACCCACCATTCTGGTTTTGGAGAATGGAAAACCTGTGGATTTGAGTTGGGAAAAGGAACACGTGGATGCGATTCTGGTAGCGTGGTTTGGCGGTGAGCTGGGTGCGAAGGCTATTGTGGATGCACTGTTTGGCGATATCAGCCCGGCAGGAAGACTGCCCATCAGCTTCCCGAAGAGTGTGGGACACCTGCCCTGCTATTACTCGGCGCTTCCCGGCGGCAGCCCGTTTTATCTGGAAGGTACCCGCAGAGAGCTGTTCCCCTTCGGCCATGGATTGAGCTATACTGAGTTTGCCTACTCTGATCTGAAGGTGGAAAATCTGGGCGCACCCTATGACTATCGCGTATCAGCCACCGTGAAAAATATCGGGGATGTGGCTTCGGATGAAGTGGTACAGCTTTACATCAATGATATCTGCACTTCTGTTGTAACCCCGGAGCTTTTGCTGCAGGGCTTTGAAAGAATTCATCTGAATGCAGGGGAAGAAAAAGAAGTGAGCTTTACACTGAACTTTGACAGCTTTAAACTTTTAAATAAGAAATTTGAGTGGGTGGTGGAACCCGGAGAATTTTCCATTATGGTAGGCGCTTCCTGTCGGGATATCCGTCTGGAAGAGACCATCGTGATCGGGTAAATTCGACTGAATAAAACTGACGCCCCCGGCATGGCGGCAGGGTAGTGTACCCTTACGTCTGCCGGGGGCTGTATGAATTTACGTAACGGTTTGGCAGTTTTACAGTTACCAATTTACATGAAAAATTTGACAGAGAGGTATGGACATGAAAAAAGAAGAACTTTGGAGAGCAAGGGCGAAAGAACTGATTTCACAGATGACGCTGGAAGAAAAAACAGGCCTGTTAAGTTACCGTTCCAAAGCGGTGGACCGGCTGGGAATTCCCACCTATAACTGGTGGAATGAAGCGCTGCATGGTGTTGCAAGAGCGGGTACGGCAACCAGCTTCCCTCAGGCGATCGGCATGGCGGCTTCCTTTGATGAAGAACTGCTCAGAGAGGTTGCAGATGCGATTGCGACGGAGGGGCGTGCAAAATACAATGAATATTCCGGAAAAGGGGACAGAGACATTTATAAAGGACTTACTTTCTGGTGTCCTAACATTAATATTTTCAGAGATCCCCGCTGGGGCAGAGGGCATGAAACCTTCGGTGAAGACCCTTATCTTACCTCAAAGCTGGGCGTTTCCTATGTAAAGGGTCTGCAGGGAGATTCCGAACATTTAAAATCCGCAGCCTGTGCAAAACATTTTGCTGTGCACAGCGGTCCGGAAGAGGGAAGACATTCTTTTGATGCTGTTGTCTCCAAAAAGGATTTGTGGGAAACCTACCTTCCTGCCTTTGAAGCCTGCGTGAAGGAAGCGAAAGTGGAAGGCGTTATGGGCGCTTACAACCGCACAAACGGAGAGGCATGCTGCGCCAGCCCTACGCTGCTGAAAGAGATTCTGCGCGGCAAATGGGAATTCGATGGTTATGTGGTTTCTGACTGCGGCGCAATTGCAGATATCCACAGAAATCACAAGCTGACCAACACAGAAGAAGAGTCTGCTGCAGTGGCACTGGAAGCGGGCTGCGACTTAAACTGCGGCGATGTATACCTTTCTGTTTTCAGAGCGGTGCAGAAAGGACTGATTCCCGAAGAAAATGTGGACAGAGCAGTGGAACATCTTTTGATGACCCGGATGCGTCTGGGCATGTTTGAACCCTGTGAATTCGATGACATCCCTTATGAGGTAGTGGAATGCGAGGAGCATCTTAAACTTGCAAAGGATGCGGCGGTACGCAGCATGGTGCTTTTGAAAAATGACGGACTGCTCCCTCTGTCCAGAGAAAACTTAAAGACAATCGGCGTGATCGGACCAAATGCGGACAGCCGTGAAGCGCTTTGGGGCAACTATTTCGGAACTTCCTCCTGGAACACCACAATCCTGGAAGGCATCCGTGATGCGGTTGGAGAAAATACCCGGGTGATCTATTCCCTGGGCAGCCACCTGTACCGTTCCACCGATGAAGCAGGCGCCTGGGCAGGCGACAGAATCAGCGAGGCGGTAAGCGTGGCGCAGCGCAGTGATGTGGTCATTCTGTGCCTTGGTCTGGATGCGAATATTGAGGGAGAAGAAGGGGACGCCAGCAATGAATATGCGGCTGGAGACAAGAAATCTCTGTCTCTGCCCAAGTCCCAGCAGGCACTGTTGGAAAAAGTGGCGGAACTCGGCAAACCTACCGTGCTTGTGATGATGGCAGGAAGCTCCATGGATCTTCGTTTCGCGGACAGCAATGTGAATGCCATTCTGCAGGCATGGTATCCGGGCGCTCTGGGCGGAAAAGCGGTGGCTGAGGTCCTGTTCGGCGACGCTGCACCTTCCGGCAAACTTCCTGTTACTTTTTATAATTGTATCGAGGATCTGCCGCCCTTTGAAGATTACAGCATGAAGGGCCGCACCTATCGGTATTTTGAAAAGGAAGTGCTCTATCCTTTCGGCTTTGGCTTAAACTATGGTGATACATACTGCAGCGATGCTTCCTGTACCCTGAAGGAGGACGGTTCTGTTCTGGTAGAGGCAGAAGTGAAAAATGACAGTGAAAGAACTGCCGGTGACGTGCTGCAGATTTATGTAAAGGATCTGGATTCCGCTCTTGCGGTGCCCAATTACAGTCTGTGCGGCGTAAAACCCTTCGAACTTAGCGGCGGCGAAACCAGGAAGCTGTCCGTGCTCGTGGATAAAAAGGCGCTGGAAGTGGTGGATGAAAACGGTGAGCGTAAGCTTGACAGCAAACATTTTATCTTCTATGTGGGCTGCAGTCAGCCGGACACAAGAAGCAGCGAGCTTACCGGAAAGAAAGTGAAGGAAATTTCTGTTCATTTATCATAGGGATGGAGAAGCTTATGAGATATCAAAATCCGGTTATTTCGGGATTTTACCCGGACCCCAGCATCTGCAGGGCAGGTGATGATTTTTATCTGGTAAACAGTACATTTGAATATTTCCCGGGAGTTCCTGTGTTTCACAGTAAAAATCTGGTGCAGTGGGAACAGATCGGACACTGTATCACCAGAAACAGCCAGCTGACCTTAAGAACGGGGAAACAGAATTATACAGGAATTTATGCGCCCACCATTCGTTACCATGAAGGCATTTTTTATATGGTAACCACCAACGCGGCGAACGGGGAAGAAGGAACCGGGAATTTTTATGTCTGGACAAAAGATCCGGCAGGAGAATGGTCCGATCCGGTCTTTCTGGATGCGCCCGGCATAGATCCTTCCTTTTTCTTTGACGATGATGGAAAGGTTTACTTTACGGGAACCGCCGACTGCGAGATTTTTCTGCAGGAAATGGACTTTTCACAGAAAAAACTTGTGGGAGACAGGATAAAACTGTGGGAAGGCAGCGGCGGCGCCTATGCGGAAGGTCCTCATTTATATAAGAAAAACGGCTGGTATTATCTGCTGATTTCAGAGGGCGGTACAGAACGCTGTCATATGCTGACCATGGCGCGCAGTAAAAATGTCAGCGGGCCTTATGAGGCCTGTCCGGATAATCCGGTACTGACCAACAGAAGTCTCGGACTGGCAATTGAATCCGCGGGACACGGAGATCTGATTGAGGACCAAAACGGAAACTGGTGGGCGGTTTGCCTGGGGACACGCAATTTCGGCTATCCGCCCCGTCATAACCTGGGGCGTGAAACCATGCTTGTGCCGGTGGACTGGAGCGGTGAATGGCCGGTGTTTGGAAAACAGGGACGGGTGCTGGAAACATTTGAAACGGATCTGCTACCGGCTCCTGTATGCGGCATATGCAAAAACGGAGAAGGATATCGGGATGACTTTGAGACAGAGCACCTGGATTTGGGTTGGAATCATATCTATAATCCGGACCCTGACCTTTACGCTGTAAAAGAAGGCAGACTTTATCTTTTTGGAAACGAAAGACAGTTAAAAGATGCCGAGCAGATTGCCTGGATCGGAAGACGTCAGAAACATCATGTGTGCAGTGTCTGTGTAACGCTTGACTTTCCCTGCTGTCAGGAAAAGGAAGAAGCCGGACTGACAATTTTCATGAATCATCGGCATCATTATGAAGCGGCCCTAAGTTTCCGGGATGGAATGAGAAAGCTGATCTTCAGGCGACAGATCGGTTCGTTGGAGAAGGTGGAGCATACGCTGGACTGGAAGGCGGACAGCATTACGCTGAAGCTGGAAGCGGATAAGGATTTTTATCGTTTCAGCTATCTGGCAGAGAACGGCAGTTTTAGGCTGTTTGGTCAGGGAGAAACACAATATCTGACCACCGAAGTGGGCGGCAATTTTACCGGGAATTACATCGGTCTGTACAGCTGTGGAAACGGACAGAAGTGTCGGACGAAAGCAGCATTTTCAAAATACAGCTATGAGGGAAAATGACAGGAATGCGGAACGGACGGTATTTTGGAAGGATCTGAGATTTCTTCGGAACGGAGTATGTGATGAGAAAAATAGTATTTAATAAAGAGGCGCAGAACTGGGGCGAAGCGCTTCCGATCGGAAACGGACGCCTGGGCGCCATGTTTTTTGGCGGCATCAAGCAGGAACATTTACAGCTTAACGAAGACAGCATCTGGTATGGAAAGCCTGTGGATCGCCACAATCCCGATGCTTATAAAAATCTGGAAAAGGTAAGAAAACTGATTCTGGACAAAAAACCGGATGAAGCAGAAAGGCTGCTTTCCTATGCTTTTACCGCGACTCCTCAGAGTCAGCGAATTTATCAGCCGCTTGGGGACTGCTGGCTGAATATGCACGGAAGCTGTGCCTGCCCGGCGGAGGAAAGCCGATATGACAGAGAGCTGAATCTGGAGAACGCAATAGCTTCTGTGACTTATGCGACTGCAAAGGGCAGAATCAGTCGGGAATGCTTTGCTTCTTATCCGCATCAGGTGATTGCGATGAAGCTGGAAGCAGGAGAAGGAGAGAAACTCGATTTTGATCTGCTTTTGACCCGCGAGAAGTTTTATGATGAAATGGTTATGGATGAAACGGACAGCGTTTATCTGACGGGCAACCTTGGAAAAGGTGGGCTTGATTTTGTTGCGGGCGCCAAAATCAGAGTGGAAGAAGGAAGCGTGGAGCGCATCGGCGAGCATCTGGTAGTACAGGGTGCAAAATGTGCTTATATTTATTTAAACGGCACCAGTACATTTTATCGGGAAAATCCGCTGGAAAATGTAAAAACTGTTTTGAAAACAGCGGCGGATCTGTCCTGGGAAGAACTGAAAGCAGCGCACGTGGAGGATTATCAGAGGCTGTTTGGCACCGTGAGCCTGAAGCTGAGCGGCGGGAAAACACAAAAGACTATAGCAGAGGCAAACAAAGCCGAAAATGCAGGAGAAGAGAAAAACGCTGCAACGACCGCACGGCGCCTGGCCCAGGCGGATGCGGATGCGATTGACCCGGAACTAATCTCTTTGTATTTTGATTTCGGACGGTATCTGCTCATCTCCTGCAGCAGACCTGGGAGCATGCCCGCAAATCTGCAGGGTATCTGGAATGAAAAAATGATGCCGCCCTGGGAATCCAAATATACGATCAACATCAATACGGAAATGAATTACTGGATGGCAGAATGTCTTGGCTTATCGGAATGTATGGAGCCTCTTTTTGATCTCATTGAACGGATGCGTCCAAACGGTCGCAAAACCGCCCGCGAAATGTATCACTGCCGGGGCTTTATGTGTCATCATAACACCGATATCTGGGCGGATACGGCACCGCAGGACAAGTACATTCCTGCGACCTACTGGACGCAGGGCGCGACCTTTCTGGTTCTGTTTTTGTGGCGGCATTATGAATACTGTCAGGATCGGGGATGGCTGGAAAAATGGTATCCTGTGCTGGAAGAAGCGGTAGAATTCTATCTGGATTTTCTGATTGAAGATCAGGGCGAATATGTGACCTGCCCTACTGTTTCACCCGAGAATACCTATATCATGAAAAACGGCGTTCACGCCCGCGTCTGTGCCGGACCGTCCATGGATAACCAGATGCTGAGGGATCTGTTTGACGCTTATGAAAAGGCTGCTGCAATTCTGGGCAAAGCAGAGGATGAAAAGGTTTTGGAAGCAAAGAAAATAAAAGAAAAGCTTCCGCCCATTAAAATCGGCAAACACGGCCAGATCATGGAATGGCGTGAAGATTATGATGAAGAGGAGCCGGGACACCGTCATATTTCTCAGCTGTATGCGCTGTATCCCTCCAATCAGATCACGCTGGATGAAACGCCGGAGCTGGCAAGGGCAGCAAAAGCTACGCTGGAGCGCCGCGTAAGTTACGGAGGCGGATATACCGGCTGGAGTGCAGCGTGGCTGATCAGCTTTTATGCGCAGCTTGGCATGGCGGAGAAAGCCGGTCAGATGATCCGCAAGCTGTTTGTACAGTCCACTTTTGATAATCTGATGGATAATCATCCTCATGTGGGCGGCCCGGTATTCCAGATTGACGGAAATCTGGGCGGCTGTGACGGTATTGCACAGATGCTGGTACAGGACAACGGCAAGCGCGTCATTCTGCTTCCGGCATGTCCGGATACCTGGAAGGAAGGCAGCTTTGATGGCGTTCGTCTGAAAGGAAATGCAATCCTCTCTTTTGCATGGACAGAGTCGCTGGTATGCGGTAAAATAAAGGCATCATCAGACTGGAATGGCAAGGTGGTTTGCTGCGGACAGGCATTGGAGATTTCGCTGAAAGCGGATGAAGAAAAAGAGTTTTCATTTGTTTTGGCATAAACGCTGAAGGAAACTGCTGGCCATCAGGACGGCAGGAATGTCCTGTGAATCAAATGGCTGTCCGGAGGACGAAAAACAGCGCATGCGGGGGACAAAAAGATGAAATGGAAAAAAGAGAAAAAGGAAAAAAAGAACCGCTGGGAAGAAAGAATTGCGTCGGGAGCGGGACTGGAACGGTTTGACGAATACATGCAGACATATTCGAAAAATAAAAATCGTCCGGTAAAAATTCTCCTTTCGTTTTACAGGGGAAAGCAGTGGAAGATGATCAAAACCTGCATTTTTCTATTGCTGCAAAGAAGCCCTGTCTGGGTGATCCCGATAGCGACGGCCAATATTATCAATGCGGCAACCTATCAGGAAGACAAATCCATGGAAAAGATTCTGTTCAACGTGGTGATTGCCCTGATGTTTATTGTTCAGAATATCGGAACCAATTATCTGGCAACAGATGCATATTCCAGTGTGAACAGAGAAATAGAAGGCACGCTGCGCAGTGCGATGGTTCGCAAGCTGCAGCATTTGTCCATCATGTTTCATAAGGAAGTGCAGTCCGGTAAGCTGCAGTCCAAGATCATGCGAGATGTGGAAAACGTGGCAGAGCTTTTGAATCAGGTGTTTAAGACCTTATTCTTCTTTGTGCTGGACGTTTCTGTGGTGGTGGTCATCACTCTGCAGAAAAGCCCTGTGGTTTTTTTATTCTTTGCGGTAGTCATTCCGTTTGTGGTGATCACCATGCGGGTGTTTCGAAAGTCCATCCGGGACACAAACCGGGAATTTCGAAGTGAGATGGAAAATACCCAGGGGGCTGTGGCGGAAATGCTGGAAATGATACCGGTGGCCCGTGCCCATGGCCTGCAGAATGTGGAAATTAATAAGATGGACAGCTACGTGAATCGAGTGACAAGCCGCGGCTACAATCTGGATATGGTTGCAGCCCTGTTTGGCGCCGTAAACTGGGTGCTGTTTCAGTCATTCCAGCTGATTTGTCTGGCGTTTACTGCAAGTCTGGCGCTCAGGGGCAAGATTACGGTGGGGGAAGTGGTTTTGTATCAGAATTACTTTAATTCACTGGTGAATCAGGTATCCACTCTGCTCAATGTATATCCTCAGATTACCAAGGGACTGGAATCTGTAAAATCCATTGGAGATATCATGAGCGACACACATGTGGAAGAAAACAATTCCATCGTGCCTTTGGGCAAGTTAAAGGGCGGTGTGGAATTTGTCAATGTGGACTTCAAATATCCTGACAGTGACAGATGGGTTCTGCATGATTTTTCCCTGAAAGTGCAGCCGGGAGAAAGCATCGCATTTGTTGGAGAATCCGGTTCCGGAAAATCAACCATCTTAAACCTGCTGATCGGATTTATTCCTCCTGCAAACGGCAAAATCCTGATCGACCGGATCAATATGGTAAATCTGGACCTGAACGAATACCGCCATCAGATTGCAGTGGTGCCCCAGAATACGATTCTCTTTTCCGGGACAATTATGGACAATATTACATATGGTCTGGAGAGTGTCTCGAGAGAAGATGTGGAAGAGGTGATCAAGGAAGTTGGTCTGGAAGATCTGATCGAAAAACTTCCGCATGGCCTGGATACCCAGCTGGGAGAGCATGGTGATAAGCTCTCCGGCGGACAAAGACAGCGAATTTCCATCGCAAGAGCGCTGATTCGTAAGCCCAGAATTATCATTTTCGATGAGGCGACCAGTGCGCTGGATTCCGCTTCCGAAAAGAAGGTGCAGGAGGCTACGGATAAGATGATGAAAAACTGCACCACATTCCTTGTGGCGCACAGACTTTCCACCATTCGCAATGCAGATCGCATCGTTGCAATGAAAGAAGGAAAGATTGTGGAAATCGGTTCCTATGAAGAGCTGATGGAAAAGAAAGGATATTTCTACGAGCTCAACTCAACGCAGATTTAGAAAGGTGACTTCAAATTGTTTCTTCTTTGTAGTATAATTTTATTAAATGATTACTAAGGAGAAAAAGTATGAGTATAAATAATGAACCGAAAATCAAAAATCCGTTGATCGTAGCAATTCGTGAACAGCTGGAGCACCGTGCGCTTTGGATGTATCTGCTTTGCGATGAAGCAAAAAAGAAAGGATTGGATTCTGAAGACTATGCACCTGCGGCAATCAGACGCTGCGGTCTGTATCAGGGAGCGAATCTGCGGGCCAAAGCGGGTGGAGGAGATTCTTTAAAAGGATTGAAAAAGACACTGTTTTCCAAATTTGCACAGTGGGTATTTGAAATGGACATTAAGCGCTGTACCGATGACAATCTGGACATTGATTTTCATTATTGTCCCCTTGTGAAAGCCTGGCAGAAACAGGGATGCTCTGACGAAGAAATCTGTGTTCTGTGCGACCATGCCATGTGCGGGGACAGAGGCATTGCGGAAAGTTTTGGCTGTGAACTGGAACTTCCGACAACAATTGCCAGAGGCGATGATGTGTGTCAAATTCGATTTGTGCGCAGGAAGCAATAATCGTCATTACGGGAAATACCATGCCGTCAGGAACCTTGTTCCTGGCGGCAATTATTG
>JAFUMV010000148.1 GCA_017482485.1 Lachnospiraceae bacterium | reverse complement strand
TATATAGACTTGACCTATTTTTAAATGATTTTGACTTGAAATCGGGGTATTTTCGATAGTCTCGATCGCATATACCCTGGCAGAGGTAATCTGGCTGGACGAAAAGCTGAAGTGTTGTCGCCGAGTGGTAATTTAGTTGGCTGGTGGCGTGTCCCCCCAGGTGTTTTCGCGTCTTCGGCGCATAAAACCCGAGAAATAACAGCACCAAAGCGCACAAATGCACGTTTTGGGGTGCAGACGTATCCTTTGAATTCGTCTCGGGAAGCGCGTTACTGTGAACGGAGTAAACGGTAACGTAATTTACGGAATTTTGCTGATTTTTTCTTAAAAAAGGCTTGCATCACTGCTTATCCTATGCTACAATTAAAAAGCTGTTTGCAGGAGACTGCAGGTGGCTGCCGTAAGGCATCGTGGATGAGAACAAAGGGAACTGGGAAAACATATATTTTGTACGAGGTGAAAGAACATGAAAGAAGGAATCCATCCTAACTATTATCAGGCAACTGTAACATGCAACTGCGGCAACACATTCGTGACAGGTTCAACCAAACCGGAACTTCACGTTGAAGTATGTTCTAAGTGCCATTCATTCTACACCGGTCAGCAGAAAGCTGCTCAGGCTCGTGGACGTATTGATAAGTTCAATAAGAAATACGGTGTAGCAAGCAAATAAGAAGTGCGAAAGGTTGAGGTTTTTTCACAAATCTCAACCTTGTTTTTTATCAAATTTAATTGAGGATATGATTCATGGCAAAAAAGACCAGAAAAAGATGCTATTGCGGCATCGGCGGACAGGCCGTGCTGGAAGGCATCATGATGAAAAATAATGAAAAGTATGCAGTGGCAGTGCGCAGACCCGATGGCGAAATCGAGATCAAAACAGAAGAGTATAAGGGAATCGGCGGCAACAGTAAAATTGCAAAGCTGCCTTTTATCAGAGGTGTCGTTAATTTTGTGGATTCTCTTGTGTTGGGCATGAAATGTCTGACATGGTCCGCAGAATTTTATGAGGAAGAGGAGACAACGGCAGAAGCGAAGGATAAAGAAGGTTTTCTGGACAAACTGACCGGCGGCAACAGTGAGAAGATCGTGATGGGATTAACGGTAGCGTTTTCCGTCCTGATGGCTGTGGGTATTTTTATCATGCTGCCCTATGGAATAAGCCTGCTGTTTTCCTCCTATATCCGTAATACCTCTTTGCTCGCAGTTTTGGAAGGTATTGTCCGGATTGTGATCTTTTTGGCATATGTTGTGGCAATCTCCGCCATGAAGGATATTCGCCGGGTATACATGTACCATGGCGCGGAGCACAAGTGCATTAACTGCATTGAGAGAGGCCGCGAGCTCACTGTGAAAAATGTGCGCAAAAGCTCACGCCTGCACAAACGCTGCGGAACCAGCTTTCTTTTATTTGTAGTGCTGATCAGTGTGATTTTATTCATGTTTATTAGGGTGGAAAATCCTTTGAACAGACTTTTCATCCGTCTGGCGCTGGTACCTGTGATCGCGGGAATTTCCTATGAAGTTCTGCGTCTGGCAGGAAGAACAGATAACATTATCATGCGGATTATTTCATGGCCCGGTATGCTGGTGCAGAAGCTGACCACCAAGGAGCCGGATGCTGATATGATCCGGGTGGCGATCGCATCTGTGGAAGCTGTTTTTGACTGGAAAGCATATTTAAATGATACCTTTGGCTATGATGTGGATGCCTGGGAGAAAAAAGAGCGGGAACTGGCAGAGGAAGAGGCAGCAGAGGCAAAAGCCGCAGAAGCGAAAGCAGCAGGCGCAAAGGAAACTGAAGCAAAGGCCGCAGAACCGACTTCTGATCCGGCGGACAACGATGCTGCTGATGATCAGAACAATGCTGCAACAAGCGATGGAACAGACGGAAGTGCTGTTTCCACGGACACTGATGTGACCGAAAAAGAAAGCGATGTGCAGGCATGAAATACCGTGAACTGTATGAAGTCGGAAAGGGAACGCTGATGCAGGCCAATCTGGAAGAGGCAGCGCTGGATGCACGGCTGCTTCTGGAATTCGTCTGCCATACCGGCCGAAATGATCTTCTGGTACATGGTGACCGGGAAGTGGAAATTGCGCAGGAAGAGAAGTATCTTGCGTTGATTCATAAAAGGAAAGAACATATTCCTCTGCAGCATCTGACCGGTGTGCAGGAGTTTATGGGCCTGGAGTTTTTCGTAAATGAAAATGTTCTGGTACCCCGCCAGGATACGGAAGTTCTGGTAGAAGAAATTATGAAAAATCTTCATGACGGGTACCGGATTCTGGACATGTGCACCGGTTCGGGATGTATTTTGTTAAGCTTGCTGCATTATTCGAATAATTGCATCGGCGTGGGAGCAGATCTTTCGGAGATGGCTCTTAAGGTGGCGCAGGAAAATGCAAAACGCCTTCAGGCAGAGAATGTGTCTTTTATTCAGAGTGACCTGTTTGAAAATGTAGAAGGAAAATATGAAATCATCGTATCCAATCCGCCCTATATCTGCACAGATGTGATTGAAACGCTGACGGAAGAGGTGCGGCTGCATGAGCCGCTGATGGCGCTGGACGGCGGAGGCGATGGCCTGTTTTTTTACAGGAAAATCATTGAAGAAAGCCCCAGATATCTCTGTGGGGGCGGTCAGCTTTTTTTTGAAATCGGTTATGACCAGAAAGAGGCGGTGACAGCGCTGATGGAAAAAGCCGGGTTTAAAAATGTGACCGCCATAAAGGACTATGCCGGACTTGACCGGGTGGTTTACGGATGTTTTTATTGATATTTCGTGTTGTTTCAAGAACCTTTTGCAGCAGTCTGTTATGACAGGCTGCTGCAGCAATATTTTATGAGGAGAGAGAACATGTTTGATAAACTGGAAGATTTGCTGATCAGGCTGGAAGAAATTATGGGCGAGTTAAACGAACCTTCCGTTACTGCCAATCAGGAGCGTTTTCGTGCACTCATGAAGGAGCAGAGTGATCTGACCCCCATTGTGGAAGCTTATAAAGAATATAAAAAATGTAATCAGGATATTGAAGACAGCCTCGCCATGCTGGAAGAAGAAAATGACGAGGACATGCGTGAAATGCTCAAGGAAGCGTTAAACGAAGCCAGAACAAAAGTGGGCGAGTTGGAGCAGGAACTGAAAATTCTGCTGCTGCCCAAAGACCCTAACGATGAGAAAAACGTTATCGTGGAAATCCGTGCGGGTGCCGGCGGCGATGAGGCAGCCCTGTTTGCGGCAGAGATGTATCGTTTGTATGTCCGTTATGCGGAAAGACAGCGCTGGAAAGTGGAAACCATGGACGTGGAAGAAATCGGTATCGGCGGTATGAAGTACGTCAGCTTTATGATCACCGGTCAGGGGGCATGGTCCAGGCTGAAATATGAAAGCGGCGTTCACCGCGTGCAGCGTGTACCGGAAACTGAAAGCGGCGGAAGAATTCACACTTCTACAATTACCGTTGCGATCATGCCGGAAGTGGAAGATTTCGATATTGAAATCGATATGAACGACTGTAAGTTTGATGTATTCCGTGCCTCCGGAAACGGCGGACAGTGCGTCAACACTACGGACTCCGCAGTTCGTCTGACTCATATTCCCACCGGAATTGTCATTTCCTGTCAGGATGAAAAGAGCCAGTTAAAGAACAAGGACAAGGCATTAAAGGTACTGCGCGCAAAACTGTATGATCTGGAAGAGCAGAAGCGCCATGATGAGGAGGCCCAGCTGCGCCGCAGCCAGGTTGGTACCGGTGACCGTTCCGAAAAAATCAGAACCTATAATTTTCCTCAGGGCCGTGTGACGGATCACCGCATTAAACTGACCCTGTATAAAATCGATGCGATTATGGATGGCGATATCCAGGAACTCATCGATAATCTGACGGCAGCCGATCAGGCAGCGAAACTGGCCAGGATGAATGAGAATTAACTATGTTGACAAGTATTGCAATTATTTTATTGTTAGGCCTGTTGGCAGGTGGGATTTTTTCTAAATTAAGATTACCTAGTTTGCTTGGAATGATCATTGTGGGCATCGTATTGAGTCCCTATGCATTAAATTTAATTGATGAGTCCATACTCATGATTTCAAGTGATTTAAGGCAAATAGCATTGGTAATCATTTTAACGAGGGCAGGATTATCACTGGAAGTCTCAGATTTGAAGAAAGTTGGCAGACCGGCGGTTCTCATGTGTTTTGTTCCTGCATGTATAGAAATATTAGGAACGATTATTTTGGCTCCAATGTTGATTAAAGTGTCTGTGTTAGAAGCGGCAATTGTGGGAAGCGTAATTGCCGCAGTATCTCCTGCTGTTGTTGTACCAAGAATGATTCGTTTGATGGATGAAGGTTATGGGAAAAAGAACAGCATTCCGCAGTTGATTCTGGCAGGCGCTTCAGTAGATGATGTATTTGTGATTGTAGTATTTACAGCACTTACTACGTTAGCCGCTACAGGTGAGATTTCTGCAACAAGTTTTATCCGGATTCCGATATCTATTGTTTTAGGGGTAATTCTCGGAGGTTGTGTAGGAATATTACTTGTTTGGTTTTTCAAAAGATATCATATGAGAGACTCAGTGAAAATACTGATAATAATCAGCATTTCTTTCTTACTGCTGGAAGTACAGAATAAATTGGAAGGAGTTATTCCCGTTTCGGGCTTGCTTGCCATTATGAGTACGGGGATCATGATAAAGAAAAAGTACGATGTTTTGGCTTCCCGTTTGTCTGTAAAGTATAACAAATTATGGCTTGGAGCAGAAGTATTTTTATTTGTTTTAGTTGGGGCCACTGTTGATTTAAAATATGTTATGTCAGCAGGTGTGTCTGCTGTGCTGCTCATAATTGGAGCGTTGTTATTTAGAATGATAGGTGTAGCGTTGTCATTGGTAAAAACAGGTTTATCGAAAAAAGAAAGATTATTCTGTATGATAGCATATACACCAAAAGCTACGGTACAAGCGGCCATTGGAGCGATACCATTGTCGATGGGATTGAGTTGCGGAAATATCGTTTTGACGGTTGCAGTGCTGTCAATTTTGATTACAGCACCGTTTGGAGCTGTATGTGTGGATAATTTATACAAGCGTTTATTAGAAAAATAAATATAAAGGTATTTCTAACATACTCTAATAATAGAAAAGTTTATCATGTTGCCTGTATGCATGCTTATCGAAAGGAGCTCTGCTTATGACAAAATATGCGTTTTATAAAAGTTCCTGGGGCCTGCTAAAAATCGGATACGAGGAAAATAAAATAGTTTATCTGAAATGCACTTCTAAGCAGGATGCTCCTGATGAACCGTCAGAGATTTCCGAACAGGCTTTTTGGCAGCTTTCAGAATATTTTGCAGGAAAACGCAAAAATTTTGATTTGCCGATAGAGCTGAAAGGGACAGCCTTCCAAAAGGAAGTGTGGAACGCACTTCTCGAAATTCCCTACGGGGAAACGAGAAGCTACAAAGATATTGCTGCTTCTGTCGGAAGACCGAAGGCCTGCCGGGCAGTCGGAATGGCAAATCATAACAATCCTCTGTGGATTATCGTTCCCTGTCATCGGGTGGTAGGAACCAATCAGAAGCTGACAGGATATGCCGGCGGACTGGATATGAAAAAATCCCTTCTGGAAATGGAAAAAAACGTGGAAATATGAAAGAAAAAAGATCCTGGGGTCAAAGTTTTGACTTCAGGATCCTTTTAATTTTCGTATACCTCAGGCCGTTTTTTAGCTGAAAATGTTGCCTGCAGAGTATTTTGATCATGAATGTAACAGCTTTTGCAAAAGACATTTCAGGAAGCTGAATTATTTTTATCGCTGCGCAGCATTCCATAGGTCTGTCGGATCAGAACGACCGCGATTACAAAGGTCAGAATATCTGATACGGGCATGGAATACAGCACACCGTCCAGCCCGAAGAAAAGAGGAAGAAGCAGCGCGAAACCAACGCCGAACACAACTTCACGCACCATGGAAAGCAGGGTGGAAGCCAGGGCTCTTCCCAGGGACTGCAGGTAGATAAAAGTTCCTTTGTTGATACAGGCAAAAACCATCATGCACAGATAGATGCGGAAAGCCCGGATCGCAAAATCGGTATAATACTGGCTTTCATTCGCCGCGCCGAAAACGGCGATCAGCTGCTGCGGGAAAAATTCCACGATCACTAAAGCAACAGCACCCACAAGCCCTTCGCAGATCAGCAGACGGGTGAAAAGCTGGCTGGCACGATCCTTACGTCCTGCGCCCATGTTGTAACCCACAATGGGGATACATCCTGCTGCCATACCAACGGAGATGGAAATGACAATCTGGAAGAATTTCATAACGATACCAACTACCGCCATGGGAATCTGTGCATACTGTGCCTGACCGAAAATGGCGTCCAGGGCGCCATATTTCTGAATCATGTTATTGATGGCAGCCATGGCTGCGACCAGAGAAATCTGTGACAGAAAACTGGTCATGCCCAGCGCAAGATATCTTTTCTGCAGAGGAAAATAAAAATGGAAACTGTCTTTGGAAAGCTTGATGGCTTTCATATGAAACAGATACCATACTGCCAGCACAGCGGTCAAAATCTGTCCGATGATGGTGGCAAGGGCAGCGCCCATCATACCCCAGTGGAACACGAAAATGAAAATGGGGTCCAGAATGATGTTGACCACAGCACCTGCAAGGGTGGATACCATTGCAAACTTGGGGCTGCCATCGGAACGAATGATCGGGTTTAATGCCTGACCAAACATGTAAAAGGGAATACCGATGCAGATCCAGATAAAGTATTCCTTGGAATGATGGAATGTTTCCTCATTTACAGTACCGCCGAAAAAGGCAAGGATCTGATCCTGAAAAATCAGGTAAATGGCAGTCAGAATCAGACTGCTTAACACGCAGAGCAGTACGGCGCTGCCGATGCTGCGGTGCGCTTTTTCTTTTTCACCGGCTCCCAGACTTAAGCTGACAAAGGCACAGCAGCCGTCACCGATCATGACAGCAATTGCCAATGCAACAACGGTTAAGGGATAAACCACAGTATTTGCAGCATTTCCATAGGAACCAAGATAAGATGCATTAGCGATGAAAATCTGATCCACGATGTTATAAAGTGCTGCCACAAGAAGCGAAATGATGCAGGGAAGGGCATATTTTCGCATGAGGACAGAAATTTTTTCTGTTTCCAGAAAAGCGTTTGATTTTTGTTCCATTTTGAAACGACCTCCTTGAGATGTGCGAGCAGTAAGGGGGCAGCGCAGAATTGTGCCGGATGCAGAAAAAAGCAGAATGCCACCTGCGCACTGGCACCAGACCTGCAAAGAAAAAGCGAGCAGGCCTACAGTTGGACTTACGCTGAAAGGCTACTCGCTGTAATGGTTCTTATTATTCTGTTTCGGAGCATTGCCTGAGTCAATATCTGATGGAAAATGCTCCGACAGTTGAGAATTATAACATCTGCATCTGGTTTTTTCAAATGGAAATTTTGGAGAAAATAGTTCCCAAATCAGCTGCTTTTTTGGCAAAAGCTGTAAGGCTCAGCATTTACTGTAAAACACATAACTTCCTTTTCCAACCTGGTATTCTGTTCCATCAATGACTACAACAGCATCCACCGGCGTATCGATTTCATAGCGCCACTGATCCTCCTGCTTCTGCCAGCGGGAGCGGATCTGGCCATGGTAGGTTTTTAAGGAAGCTTCCAGCCAGTCGAGGCGTTTGTCAGGTAAAGGTGCAATTTTTACTTTTTCATAGCCGGGATGCTCTTCGATGGTGTTGATGCCGGCAGCCTGACAGTATACCCAGTCGGCCACGGCACCGTAGGCATAGTGGTTAAAGGAGTTCATGTCAGCGCTCCAGAAATCGCCGTTTTCCATGATGCCGTCCCAGTGTTCCCAGATGGTGGTGGCGCCTTTGGTTACGGGATAGAGCCAGGAAGGATATTCGGTGCGCAAAAGCAGGTCGTAGGCGAGCTTGGTGTAGCCGTAATCGGAGAGCACATGGAGCAGGTACGGCGTGCCGACGAAGCCTGTCTGCAGCTTGGTGCCGCAGTTTTTGACCATTGCCGCCAGCAGATCTGCAGCGGCCTGACAGTCGGGCGCCAGTTTAAAATGTGCAGCGAGAACACATTCTGTCTGGGTGGTGTATGCAGGATAAGCCTGACGGAAAGCTGCCACGATTTTTTCATATAAAACTTCGTAGTCGGAGACATCTTTTCCCAGCACTTTTCCGGCCTTGATCACCAGCATGACCGCGTTGGCATAAAAAGCGGAAGCGATGAAATCTGCCCTGGTGGAGCCTTTATAGCTTCCGACAGGCGCATCCAGGCCCAGCCAGTCCCCAAAGTGGGTACCGCCGGTCCAGAGGTATTCGGTGGTGGTGTGAGTGGTGATGTAGGACACCCATTTTTTCATGCATTCATATTGAGCGGATAAAATTTCCGGATTGCCGTAAGCCAGATATAATGCCCAGGGGCAGATGACTGCAGCGTCATCCCAGGCTGCGCTGGCCTCTTTATTGTTTAAAATATTGGGAACGACGTGACCTACCAGGCCGCTCTCTTTCTGACCTGCAGCCATATCCGCCAGCCATTTCGTGAAAAATTTTTCGGTATCATAATTTAAGCAGGCGGTGCGGATAAATGCCTGAGCATCGCCGGTCCAGCCCAGGCGTTCATCCCGCTGCGGGCAGTCTGTGGGAACGTCCACAAAGTTGCCCTTCTGTCCCCAGATCACATTATCAAACAGTTTGTTCAGCAGCGGGTTGGAGCTTCTCAGATAACCGGTACGATCCATCTGGGAATGAACCACTACAGCGGTGAAGTTCTCCGGTTTTGCGTTTGAAACGCCGCCGGGAAAGCTGTCAATGCGGATGTAGCGGAAACCGAAGAAGGTCATTTTGGGTTTATAGGTCTGTTTGCTGTCCTTACAGATATAAATGTACTTGGCCTTTGCACTGCGATAATTTTCCGTATAGAAATTGCCTTGTTTATCCATCACTTCTGCATGGGAGAGTTCTATCCGATCGCCGGCAGCAGCATCCACGGAGATTTCCACGTATCCGGTGACTTCCTGGCCGAAATCCACCACGGTTTCGCCGGCCGGCGTGATGAAGATGGATGCGGGCACGAGGCGTTCCTGTTCCCGGACTTCTTCGCCCTGCTGCGGGATCAGCGTTTTTGTGGGACCGTCAAAAACTTCTGCAGGAAAAGATGCGGAAGCAATAAAGGATGCATCAAAAGTTTCTCCATTATAAATTTCTGAAAAACGAACGGGGCTTTCAGCAGCTTTCCAGGTTTCATCGGTGCTGATGCGCTGCGAGGTACCGTCTGCAAAAATGAGAATTAACTCTGCGGTCAGACCGGCGCTGAAGCGGTCTAATTTTTCTCTGCGTTCGGGACTGACCCGGCCGGGCATGGGACTTCGATACCAGCCCTTCCCAACGGTGACCTTAAGATGATTCTGCGCAGCCAACAATGCAGTCACATCATATTGCTGCACCTGAAGGCGATAATCATAGTCCGTCCAGCCGGGAGCAAGGACAAATTCGCCCACCCGTTTTTCATTGAGAACCGCCTCATAAACACCTGTGGCGGTGATGGAAAGTACAGCGGAATGTATTTCTTTGGGACATGCAAAGGTTGTGAAAAAAACGGGGCATACATCGCCCATATCGACAACCGGTCTGATCCATTTTGCGTTCCATTTCATAGTGGTAACCCTCCTGTAATGTTAAGAATGTGCAGGCTGTAGCTCTTTTGGGGAAAGCCGGGCAGCGCTTTGGTTCTTGACTTTCATGATAACAGATAGTAAGCTGGAAAAAAGCACCTGATTTTTATGCAAAGAGGGGGTGGATTTTACCTGTGAGAAAAAAGAATATCATAGAGATCAAGGCGCAGACAAAAGATGATTCCGAAAAGCTGGTAATGATGAATCTTGCGCAGAAGGATCTGGCAGATCATGGTCATCATTTTTTTGAATTGGCCTATGTGACGGGCGGAACAGTGCAGCATACGCTCAACGGCAGCAGGAGTTTTTTAAAAAAGGGCGATTATTTCATTGTTGATTACGGCAGCAGTCACAGTTATGAAAAAAGTCAGAATCTCACCCTGATCAATTGCCTGTTTTTGCCGGAGATCATCGATGAGACGCTGCAGGGCTGCGAGTCTCTGGATCAGCTGCTGCATGCCTGTCTGATCCGTTATTATCGGATGACGCTGGGAGAAGCCTGGGCTGACCGGATTTTTCACGACGTAGACGGTAAAGTGGAACAGCTGCTTTATGGAATGCTTGAGGAATACCGGGAGAAAAAGCTGGGCAGTGCAGAAATTTTTCGTTGTCGGCTCACGGAAATCCTGATTCTGACGCTGCGCATGCTGGTGCAGTCCGAAAAAAAATATCCGGAGTCCACAGCAGTGACGGAAGTGATCCGCTATGTGGACGGACATTACAGAGAGCCTTTGACATTACAGAATTTCTGCGAGAGAAATCATTACAGTCTGCCCTATATCAGCCGGCGTTTTAAGCAGGAAGCGGGAATGACTTTTCGGGAATATCTGCAGAAGACCCGGATGGAGAAATGCTGTGAACTGCTCGCAGGCAGCGATATGACGGTGAATGAAATAGCGCGGGCTGTAGGATATGAGGATACGCAGTTTTTTCACGAAATTTTCAAAAGATTCCTGCACATGACGCCGCGGGAGTACCGGCGGCTTCGGAAAAATGCGGGAGGGTATGGAAAATAAGGATTGATAGGAGAAGAAAGAAATGTTACCTGATATAAAAACAGCACAACATATTTTGGAAGAGGCCTGGCAGTGCAATCCGGGGCCCTGGGCAGAGCACAGCAGAGTGGCCGCAAGATGCGCAAAAGCGATCGCAGAGCAGATAAGCGCCTGCGGCAGCGGCCCGGCTTTCTGCGGCAGCGGCCCGGCTTCCAGCAGCCCGGCTTCCTGCGGCAGTATGGATCCCGAAAAAGCTTACATTCTGGGACTTTTACATGATATCGGCAGAAAATTCGGCGCAAGGCATCTGGGACACGTGTATGATGGCTGGCGCTATATGACAGAGCTTGGCTATGACGAAGCAGCCCGCATCTGCCTGACGCATTCCTTCAATAATAAAACGCTGAAGGACTATATCGGAAATTTTGACATTTCAAAAGAAGAGCAGGCAGAACTGCAGACAGCGCTTGACGGTCTGGAATACGATGATTATGACAGACTGATTCAGCTGTGCGACAGTCTGGCGGATGCGGCAGAAGGGGTAGTGGATATCGAAATGCGCATGGAAGATGTGAAGAGGCGCTACGGCAGATACCCGGAAGAAAAATGGAATCAGAATATTGCGCTGAAAGAAGCTGTCGAGCGCTGCACCGGCAGAAGCATTTATGAGATTGCAGGCAGCGGAAAGCCTGCCCTGCGGATCCGTACAGCCACCATGGAAGATCTGGACGATATTACATATCTGGAATCGATCTGCTTTCCGACAGCAGAGGCGGCGGGAAAGGAAAGCTTCCAAAAACGTCTGGAAAAATTTTCGGAACATTTCTGGCTTTTGTTTGAAGATGATGAGCTTGTGGGAATGGTCAACGGCATGGTGACGGATGAAAAAACAATCCGGGATGAAATGTTTGAGGACGCTTCACTTCATCAGGAGGACGGAGCCTGGCAGTCGATTTTCGGGCTGGATGTGCTGCCGTCCAGACAGCGGCAGGGCTATGCGGCCAGGTTGATGGAAGGTTGTATAGCAGAAGCGAAGAGGCAGGGAAAAAAGGGATGCATCCTGACCTGCAAGGACAGACTGATTCACTATTATGCAAAGTTCGGCTATCAGAATTTCGGTGTGTCAGCATCCGTCCACGGCGGCGCAGTATGGTATGACATGATACTGAGCTTTGAACAATAAAGCTTTAAAATCGGCGCCATCCATCCTGACGGCTGCGACAGCGCACCCTGCCGGACGGTGTTGCGCAAGTCGGACGGAGATTTTTTACAGCTCTTTTTTGCTTTACAGACCTTTCATTTTGTATTATGCTTTGAAAAGTCGGGTATGTTTAATGACAGTTATTAAAATGATCCGGCGGCGGGTTTTGAGGCGACATGACTGGAAATATAACAGTCAGGAATTTTTTTGACTGTATTTATAGGCAGCCGGGAATGTGAGGAAACATGAGAATACCATGGAAAGAGCTGGAGCTTTCGGACCGGGCGCTGATCGAGCGCTATTATGACAGAGAACCGGTCAGAAACTGCGAGTTCACTTTTGCAAACAATTATTTATGGAAGCCCTTTTATCCGATTTATTTTGCTGTCGTCGCGGACAGTCTGGTGTTTGAATCGGGGGAGGCGGGGATGTCTGTGAGCTTCCCGCAGGGCGTGACGGATCTGAAAAAAACGGTAGATCTTCTGACCGCCTGGTTTGAGCAGGTGGGCAGACCCTTTAAAATGCATCTGGTAAGTCCGTCCCAGTTTGAGCAGCTGGAAGCGGCATATCCGGGCCGATTTCAGATTGAATATGACAGAGATTTTGCTGACTATGTGTATGAAAGAGAAAAGCTGAAGAATCTTTCGGGAAAAAGCATGCACGGAAAGAAAAATCACTGCAACAAGTTTAAAAAGCAGAATCCTGACTGGAGTTATGAGTCCATCACTTCAGAAAATGTGGATGAGTGCCTGCAAATGGCCCGGGAATGGTGGATAAAGAACGATTTCGGAGAGGGCGGCGAGAAGGAAGAAGAGATTGCCGTCACGAAAAGAGCCCTTGAAAATATGGAAAACCTCGGTCTTGTGGGCGGTCTTTTACGGGCCGGGAAAAGAGTGGTTGCCTTTGCCATAGGAGAGCCCTGCGGAAAGGACATGTTTGTGGTGCATTTTGAAAAGGCATTTTCCGATGTGGAGGGAGCCTATTCCATGATCAACCAGCAGTTTGTGGAGCATGTGATGGAGGGCTACACGTATGTCAATCGGGAAGACGATGCGGGATCAGAGGGCTTACGAAAGGCCAAGCTGTCCTATCGTCCGGTGTTTTTGATGGAAAAAGGACTGGTAACCGAAAAAAAGATGGAGAGGAAGAAGTATGAACGCAATTGAACTGACCAAAGAAATGCTCAATTTTATTGAGGAAAGTCCTACCGCTTTTCATGCTGTGGCAAATGTGGAAAAAAGGCTGAAAGCGGACGGGTTTGAGAAACTGGACTGTCTGGGCGATCAGAAATTGATGCCCGGCGGAAAATATTATACCATTCAGAACGGTTCTGCAGTCATCGCGGTGAAAATTCCCCGGAGCGGTGCTGCAGGCTTTCGTATCGTGGCAAGCCACAGCGATGCGCCCTGCTTTAAGGTGAAGGAAACGCCGGAAATTCGTCTGGAAAATAAGTATGTGAAGCTGAATACCGAAAAATATGGCGGTATGATCATGAATACCTGGATGGACAGACCGCTTTCCGTAGCCGGACGTATTTTTATAAAGGATCAGGAAAACGGTACGCTTATACAGAAGCTGGTTGATATAAAGAAGGATCTGCTGGTGATTCCGAATGTGGCAATTCATTTTAACAGAGAGGTTAACGATGGATTCAAGCTCAATCCCCAGGTGGATTTACTGCCGCTGTTTGCGCAGGATCAGGAGATTACATTAAAGAAACTCTGCGCGCAGCAGCTTGAAATCGAGGAAGAGGAAATTCTGGGAAGCGATTTATATGTATACAATCGGGATAAGGGCAGAATCATGGGCGCGGATGATTCCTTCATCGGTTCTCCCAGACTGGACGACCTTCAGTGTGCTTTTTCTACATTAAAGGGATTTCTGATGGCACAGCCCGAAGAATATGTTTCCATTTACGCGCTGTTTGACAACGAAGAGGTGGGCAGCGGCACGAAGCAGGGAGCGGATTCCACACTGCTTGCCGATGTGATTGATATGGTTTTGGAAGCTATGGGAGAAAAGGTGAACGCAAGGCAGAAGAGAAGTCTTTTGCAGAACAGCTTCCTGCTTTCTGCGGATAACGGGCATGCGGTGCATCCCAATCATCCTGAAAAGAGCGATCCCACAAACCGCCCTTATGTCAATGGCGGCGTGGTGCTGAAATTCCAGGGAAGCCAGCGATATACCACAGATGGTTTTTCAGCCGCTGTGGTGCGGGATATCTGCCGGGAAAACGACATCCCGGTACAGAATTTTGCAAACCGTGCGGATATTGCCGGCGGCTCTACGCTGGGGAATATTTCCACGGCTCATGTCTCAATTCCGTCCGCTGATATCGGTCTGGCACAATTGGCCATGCATTCCGCTTTTGAAACGGCAGGGGTGGAAGATACGCTGGCAATGACCAGACTTGTGAAAGATTTTTTTGTATGAAAAAAAGTGAAAAGAGTCTGCGAATTTATTAAAAATTAAGAAGAATGGTTCTGCAGGAAAAATATTGTCCGGAAAAATGAACAAATATCCGAAATAACTTGCAACGTTCCCTGTCATTATGTATAATCAAAGAAAAGATCGCTCCATTGGGGCGGGCAAGGGGGTTACATTATATGGATATGGAAAACAAAGTTATGAAGTTCTACTCGAAGGCAGGCAATAACATCATTCTGCGTGCGATTCCCGGACATTTTGCAACCAGCCATTCCCACATCAATTACTATGTGGACATGACCGGCCTGAAGACCAGACGCAGCGAGGCTGCCGCAGTGGCAAAGGCTTTTGTACAGCGCATTCCGATGGACACCGTAATCGATACCATCGTCTGTATGGACGGCAGTGAAGTGATCGGTGCTTACATGGCAGAAGAACTGGAGCTGGGACATTTCCCGAACCAGAATGCGCACCGTACGGTTTATGTGGTAACTCCGGAGTTTAACATTAATAACCAGATGATTTTCAGAGATAACCTGGTTTCTGCGATCCGCGGCAAGAATGTTGTTCTGCTGCTGGCAACCTCCACAACCGGCCTGACCATCAGCCGCAGTATGGAATGCATCGATTATTACGGCGGACATGTGCGCCAGATCTGTTCTGTGTTCAGCGCAATCGGAAGCATCAACGGACATAAGGTGGAGAGCATTTTCACCACAGAGGATGTTCCGGGCTATCAGGCATATGAAGCTTATGCGTGCCCTTACTGCAAGAATAAGCAGAAGCTGGATGCCATGGTCAACGGTTACGGATATTCCAAGCTTTATTGACAAGTGCAGCAGAGAGGTGTATTACGGCTGCAGACAGATAACTTATAGTTCCGGAAATTGATATTGAAATTTAAGGGTGGGTCTTCTATGATAATGTCATGGAAGACCTATTACAATGCAAAAAGTTTTAGAGGAGTACAAATGAACCCTACAGTAAGTATTATTGTTCCCATATATAATGCAGAAAAGTATATCCGGCGCTGCGCGGACAGCATTTTGAATCAGGAATACACGGATTTTGAGCTGCTTTTGATTGACGATGGAAGTAAGGATTCCTCCGGTGTGATCTGCGATGAATATGCGCAGAAGGATTCCAGAGTCCGTGTGATACATAAGGCAAATTCAGGCGTTTCCGATACCCGCAATATCGGAATTGCGCAGGCGAAGGGGACGTATCTGCAGTTTCTGGACAGCGATGACTGGATTACGCCGGATGCCACCCGTCTTTTTGTAAGAGCAGCAACGGACTATAACTGTGATCTTGTGATTTCTGATTTTTATCGTGTCGTAGGAGAACGTCTGGCCCAGAAAGGGGACATTGAAGAAGATGGCGTACTGACCAAAGAAGAATTCGCATCACACATGATGGAGAATCCTGCCGATTTTTATTATGGTGTGCTGTGGAACAAGCTTTATCGCCGGGATATCATTGAAAAATATCAGCTGCGCATGGATACGCAGATCAGCTGGTGTGAGGATTTCATGTTTAACCTGGAGTATATCCGTCACGCGGAAATTTTTTATGCGCTCCATGCTCCGATTTATTATTATGTAAAAACCAAAGGCTCCCTGGTATCCCAGGGATTTGGTATTTCAAATACAATTAAAATGAAATTTATGGTATTTGAATATTACAATAATTTTTATAAGCATGTATTTGATGATAAGGACTATGAGAAGAACCGTCTTTCCGTGTACAAATTTTTCCTGGATGCGGCAAGTGACGGCGTGGTTCCGCCTTCCATTTTAGGGTCCAAAAAGCTTGGCGAAGAGCGCAGTGCAGTCTGCCCCGCCGGTTTGTCCGGAAATGGTGTGCTGACAGAGCATTATCAGAACAGAAAGCTTCTGGATTATTATCTGGAATCTGTGGCATTAAAGCATGATCTTACTTTGAATGAAATAAATCTTCTTCTGTTTTTAAGCAAGTCCGATCAGTCGTGTACCAGAAAAGAACTTTCCGATTTCACCGGACAGGCCAAAGGGAGTCTGAACTATTATCTGCAGAAGCTGGCCAAGAGAAATCTGATTAAGGCGGAGGAAAAGCGTGTTCGCATGGCGGATGGCAAGACGATAAAAAGAACGCTGAACATTTCTTTTTTGCCGGATGCAGAGCCTGTTTTAAAGGAGCTTGAGGTGGCACTTGCCGATTATGATCAGGCTCGTTATGCCGGCTTTTCGGAGGAAGAGCTTGCACAGTATGAAGCTCTCTCCGAAAAAATCCGGCAAAATATTCAGCATGTGCTGCCGGTCAGCAGAGACTGAAGGCAGCATCGATAAGCTAAATGCCCTGACATCAGTAAGGGATGCTTTTTGCGGCACACAGCTGTCCATAACCGACTCTTTCATTCGGATAGTTCTCTTCCCCCCGCAGGGGCTGTGCGCCTCTGCGCAGGTATGCTTTCATTTTTTCTCCATATAAATAACGATCATTTCCTGAAACAATGCCCCATTCCATAAGAAGGGCGGCAGTTCCGGTGACAAGCGGTGTGGAAAAAGAGGTGCCGCTGACGCGCTGGGTGCCGCCGCCGGAGGCCGGAACCAGAAGATCCACGCCGGGAGCTACCAGATCTGGCTTTGTATTTACAAAAACTGTTTCATTTTCCAAAGAAACCGGCGCGCCTCTTCCGGAAAAATCCGCATAGGCTTCATAGACCGGCTGACTGGCGCCGACAGTGATCACTTTGGAGGCCGTGGAAGGAACGGTCAGCGTCAGCTCCGGAGTGGGACGGACAAAGCGAGTGCCGGCGGTGCGGGTTTCCTGCCCGGGCAGATAGAGCTGATATTCCCCGGAAACAATCTGTTGGGCTTCCAGTCGGATTTTCCAAATGCCGGCTTCAATGTAGCTGTCTGTGGGCAGCAAATCAAAGAAAATTTCCTGCTGCACGGAGTAAGGCGATGGCTGGCCTGCATAGATGAGTATTTCTGTCTGTGAAGTCAATATGTCCTGACGATTGATCTGTGCAAACTGTACCGGGATCTCCTGCCCGGAGGGCGTGATGAGGGTGATGGCGAACCGGTCGGTGAAATTTTTCCAAAGCTGGATGCTTAAGGCGCGCTGATAATCTGCTGCCACCAGCTCCAGTGTCTGCCTGTCACCGGGCTTAAGTCTTCCGGAGGTATGGCCGGAAGCAGCCCCTTCATTGCCGCTGCCTACGCAGATCACAGTGCGGCCGCTTTCTGCCGCATTATCCAGAAACCGGGAGAGGAGAGAAGAACCGTCATGGGGGCCGTAGGAGTTGCCGAAGCTGATATTGAGGGCGAGCGGCATGCCCATTTGCCGTGCTCTGTTTAACGCCCAGGTGACGCCCCGCATCAGCTCTGTGGTGCGTGGAAATCCGGTGGGCAGATTGGCGAGCTTGACGATCAGAAGCTGTGCGTTTGGGGCAACGCCGCGCAAAGCAGGATTTGCATTGCTGCCGGCTGCGATGGCGGCAACCGTGGTGCCGTGACCGGAGCGGTCCAGGCTGGGAAGAAGCCGAAAAGCAGCATCTCTGCTTCCGGCAGCCAGGGCCTCATTGATCTGAGCGGCGGAAAATTCGGTGCCGATGGAAAAACCTTCCGGCGGGCCCGGACGACCTGCTGGGGCATCTTCGGAGGCTGCGGCGATATCGGGCGCAAAGCTGCGGACAAGCGCTGCAGCATCCAGCGTCTGGTCCCAGAGAAAGGCAATGCGGGTGCTCCCGTCCGGATTGCGGAAATCCGACAGGTAATAGTCGATGCCGGAATCCAGCACCGCTACCAGAATACCCTGACCGGAAAGGCCGTTTACGGGGACCGTGGAGTTTGGTGCGGAGCCAACCCCGCTGCCTGTCAGCGGCAAAATACAGCTTGCCCGTCTGGCTTCGTAGAGGCCGTTCAGCAGATTTTTTGGCATCTCTACAAATTCTACTTCTGCAGCGGCGGTCAGAACGGGAATCAGTGATTGGGGCAATGTCACAATGGCGTAACCGGCAAGCAGCGGTTCCACCACCATCCCGGCTTCTGTAAGAGAAGCCAGGCTGCCGCTGTATTTTACGATCACCTCCCAGGTTTGCTCTGCGGCATCGAATCCCACATTCAGCACATCGGAACGCTGCCTTTGGGAGGGCGTGGATTCCAGACTCAGGTTCAGCATATTTTCCAGCTTTTGAGATATCATTTTTCACACTTTCTGCCGCCGATGGGCGGACTGTAGATTTGTATTTATTCTATTTTAAAGGGCATTTTTTGTTGCATGGACTCAGTTCCTGGTTTATGATAGTAAATGAAAAAGTATGTCCAGGGGCAATGAATGCTCCGATAGAGAGAGGAACATATGTTACCACAGAAATTTACAGAAAGAATGCAGAAAATGCTGGGGGAGGAATATCCGGATTTTCTGTTAAGCTATGATAATAAAAAATATCAGTCGTTGAGGGTGAATCCGCTGAAAGTAAATGCAGAAGAGTTTCTGCAGAAAAATCCCTTTCATTTAAGCCCTGTGATCTGGGAAAAGAACGGTTTTTATTATGCAGAGGCGGATCAGCCGGGAAAGCATCCCTATCATGAAGCGGGTGTATACTATATACAGGAGGCCAGCGCCATGGCGCCGGCGGTTTATCTGGATGCCCGTCCGGGAGAGCAGGTGTTGGATTTGTGTGCCGCACCCGGCGGAAAGAGCACCCAGCTGGGAGCAGCGATGCAGGGGCAGGGAATTCTGGTATGCAATGAGATTCATCCTGCACGGGCAAAAATTTTGTCGGAGAATGTGGAGCGGATGGGAATCAGGAATGCCATTGTGACCAATGAGACGCCGGATAAGCTTCTGATGCATTTCCCGGAATATTTCGATCGTGTGCTGGTGGATGCGCCCTGTTCCGGCGAAGGGATGTTTCGGAAAAACGAAGAGGCCTGTAAGGAATGGAGCCCCGAAAACGTGCAGATGTGCGGGGAAAGGCAGGATGAGATTTTAGACTGCGCGGCAGGAATGGTGCGCGCCGGCGGAAGACTGGTATATTCCACCTGTACCTTTGCGCCGACAGAAGATGAGGGAAGCATTTACCGCTTCCTGCAGAGACATCCCGATTTTTACATTGAAAAAGCGGACAGATTCCCCGGCATGGAAAAAGGCAGGTCCGAATGGGCAGAAAATGATATTTCCGGTCATTTTGAAGCGACAAAACAAGAACCGGTACAAAAAACGGCTCTGTCCGACTGCGGTCTTGAAAACACGATTCGCTTATGGCCTCATCATTTGAAAGGAGAAGGGCATTATCTCGCTGTTTTGAGAAAAGAAGGCAGCGTGCCGGAAGGCTATCGGGCAAGGGGGCGCTATGGAATACAGGTGCCGGTTTCCGGAAAAGAGTGCAGTGAATTTCTGGATTTTGCAAAAGAAAATCTGAAAAGACAGATGGAGGGGATTTATCTCAAATTCGGAGACCAGCTCTATCTGGCACCGAAGGATACGCCTAATCTGAAAGGATTGAAGGTGCTTCGTCCGGGACTGCATCTGGGAACGATCAAAAAGAACCGGTTTGAGCCTTCTCATGCGCTGGCGCTGGCATTAAAGCCGGAGGAAGTCTCACAATCCGTGGATTTTTCTGCTGACAGTGCTCAGATAAAAGGCTGGTTAAACGGCATGACCTTAAATATAGAAGGGCAAAAGGGCTGGTATCTGGTGACGGCAGACGGATACAGCATCGGATGGGGCAAACTTTCGGGCAGCATCCTGAAAAATCACTATCCGAAAGGTCTCAGAAAAACGGTGTGAGAGAAATGCCCCGGAAGCAGAAAGAAAAAAATTGAGGTGATACAAGAGGATGAGAAAAAGATATGGTCTTTTGATACTCTGTCTGGTTCCCTTTCTTCTGACAGCCTGTCAGTCGCAGAAAAATGAGAATACAGCACAGGGAATGGCGCAGATTGAGCAGCTGGATTATGAAGGCGCATTGCAGAGCTTTGAGGCAGCAGCGGCAAACAAAGAAGATATGCAGCTGGTGTATCGGGGACAGGGCCTTGCCTATATGGGTATGACCGACTATGAAAATGCGGCGGTCAATCTGGAGAAGGCACTGACCTTAAGCGATTACAGCCCCGATCAGCTGGATTTTGATATCAACTATTATCTGGCAACCGCCTATTATAAAAGCGGGCAGATTGAGAAAGCGATCGGCGTATATCAGGCAATCACGGATCTTAGACCGGAAGAGAAAACCGCCTGGTACTTAAAGGGCACTCTGGAGCTGGAACTTGGAAGGAATGATCAGGCAAAATCTGATTTCGATAAAGCGGTCAGCATCGGTAAGGATGATTATGACCTTTACATTGATATTTTCTGCAGCTGCAGCAGATTTGGGCAGGATGAAATGGGGGAAGCCTATCTCAACACTGTGATGGAGGATACTTCCGCCCGCCTGTCCGAATATGATAAGGGCAGAATGAATTTTTATCTGGGCAACTATGAGCAGGCAAGACTTTCTCTGGAAAAGGCGAAGGAGACGGGCGGTGCCGGTGTGTCGTCCCTGCTGGGGCAGACCTATGAAAAGCTGGGAGATTACAATTATGCTGCCAGCGTGTACAGCAATTATCTGGAAACCAAGCAGCCGGATGCGGAAATTTATAACCAGCTGGGGCTTTGCAAACTGAAAGTCGGTGATTATGAAGCGGCTTTGGCGGCTTTTCAGGCGGGACTTGCCATTGAGGGAAATCCGGTGATGCAGACCCTGAAATTCAATGAAATTGTGGCGTACGAATATCTGGGACAGTTTGACAAGGCAAAGCTTGCCATGAAGCAGTATCTGGCCCTGTATCCGGATGATGAAAAGGCACAAAGGGAATATGTATTTTTACAGACCAGATAGGAAAAAACATCTGCAATCTGCTGTTTTTGATAAATGACGCACAGCGTCGATGGACAGATGGAAGACATGAATGAGGTGAGGAGTATGAAAAAAGTATGGAAAAAAATGCTGGGAATGACCGCCGGTTTTCTGGGCACCTGGCTGATGATTTGCTTTACGGCGGCAGCAGCCCCCGCTGAAACGCTGGACAGCCACACCATCGTGCCGGCAGCGGCAGCCATGGTGGCAAATACCCAGGCAAACGTGCGCAGCGGCCCTTCGCTGGCTTATCCGGTGATCGGAGGCCTTTCAAACGGTCAGGTGGTCAATGTATGCGGACAGGCGGATACCGGCTGGTATCAGATTGTATATGGAACCGGCATCGGTTATGTCAGCAATGAACTGCTGACGCAGGTGCCCGTCAATCATGATATGCTGACAGCGCTGGTACAGCAGGCGGCGTTTGTGAAGCAGCAGATCGCGGCCGGCGAGCAGAATCAGGCGGCGCAGCGGGCCCAGGCAGCGGCCCAGCAGCAGGCGGCGCAGCAGGCCCAGGCAGCGGCCCAGCAGCAGGCG
>JAFUMV010000147.1 GCA_017482485.1 Lachnospiraceae bacterium | reverse complement strand
TGAGTTACTCCTTCGAAAGCCCGAAGGTATTTGACAAACTGATGCTGGATGCTGACGATCCGCTTCGCAATGCAATCGTGATTTCCAACCCGCTGGGTGAGGATTTCAGTGTTATGCGTACCACATCCCTGAACGGAATGCTGACTTCTCTTGCAACCAATTATAACAGAAGAAACAAAGATGTACGCCTGTATGAGATGGGCAATATTTATCTTCCGAAAGAGCTGCCGCTTAACGAACTTCCGGATGAGCGTATGCAGTTCACCCTTGGTATGTATGGAGAAGGTGATTTCTTCACCATGAAGGGTGTTGTGGAAGAGTTTTTGGAGCATGTGGACATGACAAAGAAAATCAGTTATGATCCTGATGCGAAAAAACCGTTCTTGCATCCCGGCCGTCAGGCGAATATAATATATGATAAGAAAGTGATCGGTTACCTCGGAGAAGTACATCCGAAGGTTGCGGACAACTATGATATCAGTACAAGAGTTTATGTGGCAGTGATTGATATGCCTTATGTGGTGGAGATGGCAACATTTGACCGTAAGTATGAAGGCATTGCGAAGTATCCTGCTGTGACCCGTGATATCAGTATGGTAGTTCCCAAGAACGTGCTTGTCGGTCAGATTGAAGCGATTATTGCCCAGCGCGGCGGCAAGATTCTGGAAGGCTACTCCCTGTTTGATATTTATGAAGGTTCTCAGATCAAGGAAGGATTTAAATCAATCGCATACACAATCACCTTCCGGGCTAAGGACAGAACTCTGAGCGATGCTGATATCACAGCAGCCATGAAGAAGATCCTGAATGGATTGGAAGGTCTGGGCATTGAACTCAGACAATAACGGAGGACAAAATGGAGAAAAAATCTATGACTTCCAGAACAGTTAATAATGAGGTGGACTTTTGTATGGTCTATGATATGGAAACAAAAAGAAAGATCGAGAAGATCCTTCTTGATAACAGAATTTCCTACTGCTGCCACTTTGAGGATAAAGGAATTTTACAGAAATTTTTCTTCATGAAGCCCAGCAATAAAGTAGCGTGCATTTTCCGCATCCATGATGAGGAAGTGCCCAGAGCAAAGGAACTTGTGCGTTCTGTACTCGGTCCCAGCAAAAAGAAGAGGAAGGAGGCCAGAAAATAATGGTCAGAAAAAATGCCTGGAAATCTTATGATGAAGCAAAGCTTGCGCAGGTAAACGCGCTGGCAAAAGAATATATGAATTTTCTGGACAACGGAAAGACCGAACGCGAATGTGTTGACACAATCGTGAACATGATCGAGGAAGCCGGCTATGTTGAGCTGCCTTCCCTGATCCGCGAAGGCAAGAAGCTTTCTGCAGGAGATAAGGTATATGCTGTTCTGATGAACAAGTCCGTGGTGATGTTCCAGATGGGAACAAAACCCCTGGTAGAGGGAATGAACATTCTGGGAGCTCACATTGACTCTCCCAGACTGGACATCAAACAGAATCCGCTCTATGAAGATTCCGATTTTGCACTGCTTGATACCCATTATTACGGCGGTGTGAAGAAGTATCAGTGGGTGACGCTGCCCCTGGCACTGCACGGTGTGGTTGCCAAAAAAGACGGCTCTATCGTGGAAATCAACATCGGTGAGAATGAAGATGACCCTGTATTTTTCATTTCCGATCTGTTGATTCATCTTTCCGGCGAACAGTTGGAGAAGAAAGCTGCCAAAGTGATTGAGGGTGAGGCTCTGGATATCATCGTTGGAAGCGTGCCCCTTGCTGAGGAAGAGAAGGATGCTGTGAAACTTGGCGTTCTGAAAATTTTAAAAGAGAATTACGAGATCGAAGAGGAAGATTTCCTTTCGGCAGAACTGGAAGTGGTTCCTGCCGGAAAGGCAAGAGAAGCCGGTTTTGACAGAAGCATGGTTTTAGCATATGGTCAGGATGACAGAGTGTGCGCCTACACTTCCTTAAAAGCGATGCTGGAAATCGGTCAGACCGAGCGTACCGCATGCTGTATCCTTGTGGACAAGGAGGAAATCGGCAGTGTGGGTGCAACCGGTATGCAGTCCAGATTCTTTGAAAATACCGTTGCAGAAGTGATGAATCTGGCAGGGGAATACAGCGAACTCAATGTCAGAAGATGCCTGGCAGCCTGCGATATGCTTTCTTCTGATGTGAGCGCGGCATTTGACCCTTCTTATGCAGCAGCATTTGAAAAGAAAAATGCTGCATTCTTCGGAAAAGGTATGGTGTTCAATAAGTTTACCGGTTCCAGAGGAAAAGGCGGCTCCAATGATGCCAATGCGGAATATATTGCGCATATCCGTTCCATCATGGATTCTTCTGATGTGTCTTATCAGACTGCTGAACTTGGCAAAGTCGATGTGGGCGGCGGTGGAACTATCGCTTATATTCTTGCATTATATGGCATGAATGTCATTGACTGCGGCGTTGCGGTTCTTTCCATGCATGCACCCTGGGAAGCTACCAGCAAAGCGGATATTTATGAAACAAAATGCGGTTACGTAGCCTTTTTGGAGAAAGCGTGTCTGTAATGAGCAGTTTACAGAAAGAGCAAACAGATGTTTTGGTCAACTCGGATACAAGTGTTGAAAACGATCCAATGATAGGATTGCGGACTTCAGATTACTACTTTGATTTACCAAAAGAATTAATTGCCCAGGATCCTCTGGAGGACAGATCGTCCTCCAGACTTCTGGTTTTGGATCACAAAACCGGCGAAACGGAACATCATGTATTTACAGATATTCTGGACTTTTTACAGCCCGGAGACTGTCTGGTATTAAATAATACAAAAGTGATTCCTGCAAGACTTCTGGGCACAAAGGAAGATACCGGTGCGGCCGTGGAAGTATTTCTTTTAAAGCGGCGGGAGAAAGATATTTGGGAAACTCTCGTAAAGCCCGGCAAAAAGCTTCGTCCCGGTGCCAGAGTTGTGTTCGGGGACGGCAGATTAAAGGCTGAAATTTTAGACGTGGTGGAAGAGGGCAACCGGCTTGTGCAGTTTTTCTATGACGGAATCTGGGAAGAGGTGCTGGATTCTCTTGGCGAAATGCCTCTGCCGCCTTATATCACCCATAAGCTTAAGGACAAGAACCGTTATCAGACTGTATATGCCAAATATGCAGGATCTGCAGCGGCGCCCACTGCGGGACTTCATTTCACAAAAGAACTTCTGGCTAAAGTGGAAGCAAAGGGTGTGGATCTTGCCTATGTGACTCTTCATGTGGGTCTTGGCACATTCCGTCCTGTCAAGGTGGACAACGTTCTGGAGCATCACATGCATTCCGAATATTATCAGGTGAGTCAGGAAGCTGCCGATAAAATCAATAAGGCAAAAGAAAGCGGACACCGCGTAATCTGTGTGGGCACCACAAGCTGCCGCACGATTGAAAGCGCTGCCGATGAGAACGGACATCTGGAAGAATGCTGTGACAATACGGAGATTTTCATATATCCCGGATACAAATTCAAGGTATTAGATTGCCTGATCACCAATTTCCATCTGCCGGAATCCACGCTTGTGATGCTGGTTTCCGCACTGGCGGGCAGAGAAAATGTGCTGAATGCTTACCAGGAAGCGATTAAGGAAAAGTACAGGTTCTTTTCCTTTGGGGATGCGATGTTTATAAAGTGACTTCATAAAAGGGCTGCTGCAGAATTGCTGAGAAATCAGCTTTGCGGTAGTCCTTTTTCCTGTTTGGTTTCAATTTCGCTGTGGGCATAAAGATTTTCAAATCAGTTGCAAACTGTCTACAATATGATGGAAAATATTGATGATGTCAAAAAAATTCTGGAGGATATGAAACGGAGGATTGAGGAATAAAATGGAGTATACAATTGAAATACCTACCAAAGATGAAGAAGATCTGATTGATGACGAATTGATGATTTATAACATCAGACAGGTGCCTCCTACACAGGATGTCCCTTTTGAAAAAATCTGTCGCTGCGCCAAGGATGAGGATGGAAATGTGATCGGCGGCGTGCTCGCATGCAGCGTCATGTGGCATGTGCTCAGTATTGAAAGTGTATGGGTATCAGAAGAATATCGCGGAATGGGATTTGCTTCCGAACTGCTTGATGAGGTGGAAGAGCATGCCCGGGGAATGGGCTGCCATCTTGCTTATCTGGACACCTTTGATTTTCAGGCGAAGGGATTTTATGAAAAACAGGGATATCGGGTGTTTGGAGAACTGA
Source organism: Lachnospiraceae bacterium (assembly GCA_017482485.1). Taxonomy (GTDB): domain Bacteria; phylum Bacillota; class Clostridia; order Lachnospirales; family Lachnospiraceae; genus Gallintestinimicrobium. The sequence goes on along the minus strand of JAFUMV010000147.1, from coordinate 7,785 downwards.
ATGGCATGCCGAAAGGGCGTGTTCGGTATTATATGTGTAAGGAATTATAAAATTTTCGGTTGCAGAAGGCGAGGGGGTAATGAACGAGTTTATTGTATTCTATAATCGGTGATATTGCAGGAACAGTTTTGTTTTTTTGCAGCTAGTCGGCAAGCTGTGCAGTACAGTTACCATGATGATTTGCACATTAATTTATCTGCGCCTGATCAGAAAGAAAAAAACTGAAATATCTTCAATTTAGCGGTGTATTTTAGCGCATTAAAATAGTAAAATTTTGTGGATTTTTTTAAAAAGAATGGTATAATAAAGCAAAAGACGAAGCGTTTGTGAAGGTTCTATTTGTGCGAACTTGTGAACTTCCGGGAATGCATAGTAATTAAATAAGGGGGAATTTCCTATGAAAATGATTTTTGCAATTCTGCATTCTGAAGATGTGGATGAGACCGTTGAAGAGCTCAACAAGCATGAATACTGGGTAACCAAACTTTCTACCATTGGTGGTTTTTTAAAAGCGAAGAATGTTACTCTGGTAATCGGTACAGAAGATGAGAAAGTTTCCGGTGCACTGAAAATTTTACAGGAATGCGCAGGATTAAGAAAGTCCGTGAAATATACAATGCCTTCCATGTCATCCGGCAATATCGGACCCGGCGCGGGAGCGATGATTCCGATTGACACTAAGGTTGGCGGATGTACCGTGTTTGTACTTGATGTGGATCAGTATGAGAAGTTTTAATTTTTCTGAATAATTGAAATTTAAGAAGCAGTAAGGCAGGAATTCTATATCCTGCCTTTTTCGCTACAGTAGATAGATCTTTGTGTACTGAGGGTATATCTGTGTCAGTATTAAAAATTTACTTATGAGGGGTAAAATTGTGAAGGACCAGGGGGTCTTGATTCATGAGGCTGCGATCGGAAAAAATGCGGAAGAACAGACCAATAAAGCTGATGGCGCTGGGACTGATCGAAGAGGAAGCGAAAGAAAAGATCGCGGAAGGATTTTTTGTATAAAAAGGGTGGCTGCATCAATCGAATGCAGCCACTTCATTTGTCAGGCTATTCCGTTTCTGCCTGCGTTTCGACAGGCGCTTCGCCGCCGTCCCAGTTTACGGTTTCTTCCTCTGTCACGATCATAACATCCTCGCCCTCCGGAATACGTCCCTGAAGCAGAATGGCGATATAATTAATGCGCTTCATCGCGCGATTGTAATTTTCGCCGGCAGCTGCAGCAAGAGAATCATCATATCCGTTATCCGCATAGGCTTCCCGATAAAGGGCACCTGCTTCCGTCATGTATTCAGAAGCTTCGTCTGCAAGTTCTTCAATGTTTTCAAATTCTTCCGGTATCTCGATAGCTGCCAGATTTCCGAACAGAACGGAAAGTGTATCGAGCTGTGTGAGCATGTCATCCACCGCAGACTCGGAAGCGGGATCGATGTTCTCCAGAGCGCTGACAGATGTGGACAAAGACTCATAAAAAGAGTCAATTTCGTTATGAAACTGTGTCAGTTTCGGATCATCGCCGCAGCCGGAAATGAAAAGACAGCAGATGGCGATAAGAAATATCTGTTTTATTTTTTTCAAAATAAGCCCCTCCAACTAATTTTGTTTCCCTAAATCTAGCACAATATGACAGGAAAAGCAACAAAAAGCAGCGAATTTGACTTTATGTGTGCTTTTCTTTTTTGGGCTTTCGTGGTAGAATGTTTGAAATATCCTCTTGCAGCGCGTTAAGTCGATAAGGATATCAGAAAACAAAAATCGGAGTGATCAAAATGACAAAAGAACAGTTCAAAGCTCTGGCTTCCCAGAAAATCCTGATTCTGGACGGCGCCACAGGATCCAATCTGATGAAGGCAGGAATGCCTGCAGGCGTCTGCCCCGAAGAGTGGATTGTGAATCATCCGGATGCGCTGATTCAGCTTCAGAAAGCCTATGTGAATGCCGGAAGCAATATTGTTTATGCGCCCACATTTTCGGCGAATCGAATCAAGCTGGCTGAGTACGGCCTTGAAAATAGAATAGAAGAATTAAATACAGCGCTGGTTAAGATCAGTAAAGATGCGGTCGGCGACCGTGCGCTGGTGGCAGGGGATCTGACCATGACAGGTCAGCAGCTTACGCCCATCGGAATCCTGGATTTTGAAGAGCTGATCACGATTTATAAAGAACAGATCGGTTATCTTGTGAAGGCCGGTGTGGATCTGTTGGTGGTGGAAACCATGATGAGCCTGCAGGAGACAAGGGCTGCCCTGATCGCAGCGAAGGAAATCTGTCCGGATCTGCCTGTGATGGCCACCATGACTTTTGAACCGGTTGGTAGAGCGCTGTTTGGAACCGATGCGAAGACTGCGGCTGTGGTGCTTGCAAGCCTCGGAGCCGATGCGGTCGGTGCGAACTGTTCCACTGGTCCTGCGAAGATGGCAGAGGTGATTCGTGCCATGGCAGAGGTTACGGAGATACCGATCATCGCGAAGCCCAATGCAGGACTTCCTTCGCTGAATGATGCCGGCGAGACCGTTTATGATATGGCAGCGGCTGCGTTCGGAGAAGAGATCACAATGCTTCTGGAAGCGGGCGCGGGAATCCTCGGCGGCTGCTGCGGAACCACCCCCGATCATATAAAGGCACTGGTCGGTGCGGTTGGCGACCATAAGCCTGCTGCAAGAAAAAAGCCGGAAAAATATTTTCTGACTTCAGAACGAAAAACGATCAGCTTTGGCCTGAATGATCCCTTTATCATCGTCGGTGAGCGAATCAATCCCACCGGCAAGAAAAAGCTGCAGGAACAGTTAAGAAACGGCGAATTTGATATGGTGACAGAGTTCGCCGAAGAGCAGGAAGAACGAGGTGCTTCCATTCTGGATATCAACATGGGCATGAGCGGCATCGATGAGAAATCCATGATGTTAAAGGCGCTTGAGGAGGTGTCTCTTGTCACGAGTCTCCCGCTATCCATTGATTCCAGCCATGTGGATGTGATCGAGGCAGCGCTTCGGCGTTATCCCGGTAAGGCGCTGGTCAATTCCGTCTCCATGGAAACGGAAAAAATCGAAAAGCTTCTTCCTGTCGTGAAAAAATATGGAGCTGCATTCATTCTGCTTCCGTTATCTGACAGAGGGCTGCCTGAAAGCAAGGAAGAAAAAATCGGCATCATCGACGCAATCCTGGAAAGGGCAAAATTGTTGGGCATTCCCAAAAATGACATCGTGGTGGATGGTCTTGTGACTACGGTAGGAGCCAATCCGAAAGCTGCCCTGGAAACGCTGGACACCATCCGTTACTGCAAAAACAAGGGACTTGCCACCACCTGCGGTCTTTCCAATATCTCCTTTGGCCTGCCGGAAAGAAGCTGTGTGAACACCGCGTTTCTGACCATGGCGATTCAGGCGGGACTGACCATGGCGATCGCAAATCCCAGCCAGGACCTTCTGGTGGGAGCGGCATTCGCATCGGATATGCTGCTGGCGAAAGAAGAAAGCGATATCCGTTATATTGAATTTTCTCAGAAGCAAAAAGAGCGCAGGGAAATAGAAGAGGAAGAAAAGAAGCGGGCGATGCTGCGGCAGTTAAATGCCAAAGCAGATCATTCTTCTGAGAAGGAGCATTCTGAGACGACAGCAAAAGAATCGGTGCAGACAAAAGCGAATACGCCTCAGGACGATGTCTATCAGGCTGTTTTAAAAGGAAACAGAAAGAGCATTGAGGCGCTGACCCATAAAGCTTTGGAGGCCGGAACGGCCCCTCAGATACTGCTAAATGATTATCTGCTGCCCGCCATCAATACGGTGGGTGAGCTTTTTGACCGGGGAAAATATTTTCTTCCCCAGCTGATTTCCAGCGCTGAGGCGATGAAGTTATCCATCGCGATATTGGAGCCGCTGCTTTTGGAAAGCGGAGGACAGAAGGAAATGCCCACAGTCGTGGTCGCAACCGTAGAGGGGGATATCCATGATATTGGCAAGAATCTGGTGGTCCTGATGCTCAAAAATTACGGATTTCGAGTCATTGATCTGGGCAAGGATGTGCCCGCCGGAGTTATCCTTGACGAAGCGGTAAAACATGATGCGAAGATCATCGGTCTTTCCGCCCTGATGACCACCACCATGAAGCAGATGAAAACAGTTGTGGAGCTGGCAAAAGAGAGAAATGTATCAGCCAAAATCATCATTGGCGGGGCCGTCATCACCCAGGAATACGCGGATGAGATTCATGCGGACGGTTATGCAAAGGATGCTGCGGATACTGTCAGAGTGGCGAAAAAACTGCTGAATCTGGAATGATTGTTCTTGGAAAAACGGGGGATACAACATGCAGGAAAACAGGGACCTGATGGAGCTGATGGAAAAAATGGCCGGGGATAACGAAGCGCAGAATCAATATCTGAGAAAACAGCTGTTTTTCACCAGAATTTTCGCGATCGCCTGCTGTGTTCTGGTGGCGGCATTCATGGTGGTTTTGTTAAAGCTTGTGCCGCCTGTACTTCAGACGATGGAAATGGCGGTGACCGCAATGGACCAGGCAACGGAAACGCTCAAGCAGGCATCCGAAACCATGGAAATGGTGGATGATGCGCTGGTGAATATACGGAGTCTGTTCGAAGAAGACGGTCTTGTAGGACAGAGCAGTGCCGCGCTCACTCAGGCGACGGAAAAGATCAGTCAAATGGATATTGAGGAACTGAACAGAGCGATCGGCGATCTGGGAGCGGTGGTTGAGCCGCTGGCGAATTTTTTTGAGAAGTTCCGATGAGTGTATGAAAAGTCTATATGGCAGAAGGAGGAGAAATATATGAATGGTGCAGAGGCAATGGTAAAATGCCTGGAACTGGAAGGCGTAGAAATGGTGTTCGGCTATCCCGGCGTTGCGATTTGTCCGTTTTATGATGCGATACTGGATGCAGAAAGCATTCGGACAATTCTGATTCGTACGGAGCAGAATGCGGCTCATGCGGCCAGCGGTATGGCTCGGGTGACCGGAAAAGTAGGCGTCTGTGCGGTGACCAGCGGCCCCGGAGCGACGAACCTGATCACAGGTATTGCGACAGCGTTTGCGGACAGCATTCCGCTGGTTTGCATTACCGGTCAGGTGCATTCCGGACTGATCGGAAGCGACAGCTTTCAGGAGGCTGATATCATCGGCGCTACGGAATCCTTTATCAAATACAGTTATCTTGTAAAAAATGCGGAGGACATTCCGAGGATTTTTAGGGAAGCTTTTTATATCGCGAACACAGGACGCAAAGGCCCTGTGCTGATCGACGTTCCGATCGATGTGCAGAATGCGATTGTAAAGAAGTTCAAATATCCCGAAGAGGTGAATCTGCGCACCTATAAACCCACCGTAAAAGGCCATGCGGTGCAGATCAAGAAGGTGATGGCTGAGCTGGAAAAGGCAAAGCGTCCTGTGATCTGTGCGGGCGGCGGCGTGCTTTTGAGCGATGCCCAGAATGAATTGAGAGAGTTTGCGCACAGGTATCAGGTGCCTGTGGTTCATACCATGATGGGCATCGGCTCCATGCAGACGGAAGATGAGCTGAACTTTGGCATGGTTGGAAATCATGGCGCTTCCTATGCAAACCGCGCCATGAATGAAGCGGACATGATCATCATGGTGGGCGCACGTGTGGCGGACCGCACGGTAAACCAGCCTGAGATCATCACAAGGGGAAAAGTTCTGGTACATATGGATGTGGATCCCGCTGAAATCGGCAAAAATGCAGGTCCCACAATTCCGCTGGTAGGCGATGCAAAGCACATTTTTGAAGATATGATGCAGTATGAAATCGAAGGAGATCACAATCTCTGGGTGCAGACGCTGTATGAATATAAGCAGACCATGAAGGAAAAGAGAGTTCCCGATCCTGCTTTCATCGATCCTGCGGAATTTATCAAAAAGCTTTCCGACAAAATGGAAAAGGATGCAATATATGTTGCCGATGTAGGACAGAATCAGATCTGGTCCTGCAGAAACTGTATCGTGAGAGAAGGAAGCTTTCTGACCTCCGGCGGTATGGGAACCATGGGCTATTCCATTCCCGCAGCCATGGGCGCAAAGGCGGGACAGCCCGGCAGACAGTCCATCGCTGTCTGCGGTGACGGTTCTTTCCAGATGTCCATGATGGAACTGGCCACCATGCGTCAGTACAATATTCCGGTGAAGATCATCGTGATGGCCAACAGATATCTCGGAATGGTTCGTGAATATCAGAAAAACACCTACGGTGCTGACAGATATTCCGTTGTAGACCTTTCCGGAAGTCCGGATCTTTCCAAAATTGCAGAAGCTTATGGCATGCGCTTTATCCGCGTATCCGAAAAAGCCGATGAAGACAGCGCAATTTCGGAATTTTTGCGCGGAGATGAGTCCGTGCTGATGGAATGTGTGATCAATCCGACAGACACTTCGAAATAAGGGGGCAATCAGAATGAAGAAAATATATTCCGTATTAGTAGAAAACCGTTCAGGTGTGCTCTTTAAGGTGGCGGGTCTTTTCTCCAGAAGAGCGTTCAACATCGACAGCCTTGTAGTAGGTGAAACGGACGATCCCAATGTTTCCTGCATGACAATTGTATCCAGCGGCGATGATCACACGCTGGAACAGATTGAAAAGCAGCTGAACAAGAAGCTGGATGTCATCAAGGTCAAGACCTTTGATGAACAGCTTTCCATCAGCAGAGAGCTGATGCTTGTAAAAGTGAAATATAACCGCAACAACCGCAAGGACATCATTGAGCTCTGTGATATTTTAAAGGCGCAGATCGTGGATATGTCCAAAAATCAGATGATGATTCAGCTTTGTGATGTTCCGGAGAGAATTCAGCTTTTCTTAAAGATGCTTAATTCCATCAGCATCGTGGAAGTGGCACGCACCGGAACTGTTGCACTTCAGAAGTGCCATGACCAGGAAAATTAAAGGAGATTGTTTTAAACGGTGTGAGATAATGGGTTGCATCAGATATAACACATGGTTTGAAAACATGGTTTTCCTATAACTATGTGTTATATTTGGCATGACGTAAACTCATACGTTGACACCGGGTAATTTTGTTGTTAGAATAAAGCCTAGATTAAAAAGGGGAGGAAAGTACAATGCAGAAGAAGACGTTTCAGCTGCTGGTTGATAATACGTCCGGTGTACTGAGCCGTATATCCGGTCTGTTTTCCAGACGCGGTTATAACATTGAAAGCATTACGGCAGGTGTTACAGCCGATCCCAGATATACCAGAATTACAATCGTTGCCAGCGGTGACGATGAGATTCTTGACCAGATTGAAAAGCAGGTTAGCAAGCTTGTAGACGTCAGGGATATCCGCGAACTGGATCCTGATGACAGCGTTTTCCGTGAACTGGCACTGGTGAAGGTGAGAGCAACAGCTGCAGATCGTCAGGGAATCATTGCGGTAGCAAATGTATTCCGTGCGCAGATCATCGATGTAGGTTCTGAAAATCTGATCATCGAACTGACAGGTTCTCAGAGCAAAATTGAAGCATTCTTAAAGCTTCTGGACGGATATGAGATCCTTGAGCTTGCAAGAACAGGTGTTGCGGGATTAAGCCGCGGCATTGATAAAGTGGTTTATATTGAAGAGTCTTGTATCTAAGCCAGGTACGATTTCCCTTTAGTATACATACATAATGAACAAGAATATGGAGGAATGAAAAAATGTCTAACAGGATTTTTTATCAGGAAGATTGTAACCTTTCTTTACTGGAAGGCAAGACAATCGCAGTGATCGGATACGGCAGCCAGGGACACGCACACGCTCTGAACGCTAAAGAAT
>JAFUMV010000146.1 GCA_017482485.1 Lachnospiraceae bacterium | reverse complement strand
TTTATTTTCTGACGGTTGTTGTTCAGTGTCATAACCTTCAGCGATAACTTCTTGCTTGGAGAGGCAACGGATGTATTCAATGTAATCTGACCGGATGCCGTCATGCCGGAATCCACATCACCGCTCTGGCGCAGCGTCGTTTTTGCCGCCGGATTTACAGCCGACACAAAAGGATTCACAAAATAAAAACCTTCTCCCTTTAAGGTGCCGATATATTTACCGAACAACGTTAACACAAGCGCTTCCTGGGGTTTTAAAACTTTTAAGCCGCACAGAGGAATCCAGCCAATGCACATTCCGGCAGCTCCAACAATAATCAGAAACACCCCTGCTGCAAAACTCTCGTTCACGATCACACAGCCCAGCACAAAGGCCGCAATGAAAAGCAGGTATGCTGCAATTGTCATGACCAATGCCGACATTCCGTTTTTTGCTTTCAAAGTTTTTTCGTTCATGTCTCAAAACCTCCGTTTCTTTTTATGATATCATTTTAATATCACATTGATATTTTGTCAATATATATCAATAAAAAACTAACCCTTCAGACTGCACCATTCACACATGGCCGAGCCATAAAAAAACGCCATCACTAAAACTATCGTGATGATGTTTTTCACTATTTCACCGCATCTTCATTCAAAACTGTCTCCCCGATGCAGGCTGTATAAAAAAATTTCCAGTTCCGTTGTTTTAAGCGCTTCCAGATATATCTGCCGTCCGATTTTACCAAACTGGGATGCTTCTGTTTCTGCCGCTGTGACAAGCGTCTGAATGCCTCTGCGGCATAATATTGTAATCTTCTGCTCCACAGCAGATGTCAGCTGTGCACATATTTTTCCGCTTTCCAAATCCCATGTCAGCCTTTCCACACAGATGCGGTTTCTCCCAAGCAATCCGGTGATCTCTCCGGCAGGCAGACAGTCCGGCAGCGCGGGAAGAAATTCCAGTGTTGATTCGTCTGAATATAACAGCATTTCCGTACAGATTGCAGGCAGCGTGAGCGCCACATCCGTACAGAACACTTTTCCTTCCGGATAATGAGCGGTTGAGAGTCCCGTATAATAAAAATCCTCTTTTCCGAGACGCAAAAGCTTGTTCATGACAGAATCTGCATTTTTCAGGCGGGCTGCGATCAGCGCAGCATGCAAAAGTCCGTGTCCAGCATCCTCATAGTTATATTCATTGCGTTTTGCATGAGCCTGACAGGCAGCCTGATAGAGCAGCCCATCCTTTTCAGGCGTTATTTCCTGATAGGGATACACGCAGATCAGACCGCTGGAATGCCGGTGATTATAGTGATCCTTCAGTCCTTCCCAGGCCCACTCCGCCAGCGCTCCGTCTTCATTGATCCGATACTCGGGCAGCTTTTGAAGAATCCGCTTCCATCTGGAAACACCGCCGCTTGTCTCATCTTCGGTACCCAGAAGCTCACAGACCTTCACCAGTGTTTCCAGTCCGAACTTCGCCCCGGCGATATCAAAGGCAGAATTATTCACCAAAGACAGCCCCAGTCCCTCCGGCTGGTTTTCCGGAGAAATGGAACCGGCAAAAATATACTTTCCGTTTTCATCCGTCTCCACAAGAAAATCTTCATAAAAATCCCCCAACTTACGCAGCAGCGGATAAAGTCTGTTTTTCAGAAAGCCAACATCTCCGGTCACCTGATAATATTCCCAGAAAGGATATAAAAGCCATGCCTCTTCACCTGTCACATAGTGATAGGGATAGGCATAATTCAGGGCGGAAATCAGACCGGAGGAAGGTCCCGGCGAGTTGCCGCAGGCCAAAAGCCCCCGGCAGCCTAACAGCTTTTGGGCATTGATTTCAAAATCATCTGCCCAGGTCTCATTTAATTTAAAGTAACCTTCCATCATTTCTGCCATGTTTCCGGTAATCGCGCCTGCGGTCTGCAGGTTCAAATTGGCATCCAGATGGTAATAGCCGTTCCATCCCACATTGCAGTCACCGGTCCAGACGCCCAGAAGATCCGGCACTGCATTTTCTCCGGATGCGCACAGATAATGATATCTGCCGGCATCAAAAAGTCTTTCATAAAGGGCCGGCAGCAAAACCGGACTGCTTTTCTGTTCCTGTAAAAGTGTTTCGTTTGATTTTAAGCGTTCCTTCTCTGAAGCCTTCAAATCCAGGCATACCCGGTCATAAATTGTTTGATGCAGCGGCAGATGCTTTTCCAAAAGCTGTTCATAATCCTGCTTCAGGGCTGAAAGACGTTTATAAAGCAGCTCCTTGTCCCACTCTGTCCGACATTCCTTTTCATAATGCGCAATACCGGTCAGCAAAAGCACTTCCTGCGCATCAGAAATATGTAAAACATCTCCGGCCACTTCCATCCGCGCAGCGGGGCCCCGCACGATCACTTTGATCACACATTCATAGCCGGCCATCCCCGTTAAGTCCGGCTGGGGATACACCGCCCTCAGCTTCAGGTATTCCGGTGTCACACGCCTAAAAAAAGTCATTCCCTCCGGCAGGTGCATTCCTTCTTCCGTTCCAAGCTGTAGCTCGCAGCTGAACTTTTGATTGTCGGGACCGGTCAAACGCTGTACTGCGACATTATCTTTACGGGATACAAAAATCCTTCTGTCCCATGCTCCCCGGTCATCACTCCACTGCACGCAGATTTCACCGGTTCGATAATCACAGCTTCTGCGATACTCTCTGACAGCACCGGCTTCTTCCATCTTTATTTTCAGCCTTCCGCCCGGATGCCGGTTGCCTTCTCCGCCATCCTGCCAGCCATGAGTCTGGTCAGCAAGATCATTGGCCCGTTTAAAATCCCCCGCCGCACATGCTTTCCGGATTGCCTTTAAATCTTCATCCCGCACTTTCGAAAAACTCCGGCTGTGCGTCGCCGCAATATTAAAACGACGATGATTTAAAATAATGATTTCGTCCAAGGGGTTTCCAAGGACAATAATTCCCAAAGTTCCATTTCCACCCAAAAATCCGTCCGCCCAATTTTCATAATTTTGCGGCCAGATATGTGAAATTCCCATGCGCTGTCTCATTTTCTCCAAATCTCCATCCGTCAGTCATAGAATACAAAATCAGGACGCCGTGTCCCCCAACACGCTGGCGCCCTGATTTTCCCCATATTATGCTACTTTTACAGCCTGCATAAGGCCCTATTCTGTAACAATGCCAACTCTAAAAAGTTGAAATCATCCGCTATATTTAGTCTTCGCTTCCTTCTGCAACTTTGGCAGCTCTTGCAGCGATTTCCTTCTCATGAACATCGCTGGGAGCCTGCTCATAACGTGCAAACTCATATTCATACACACCACGTCCACCGGTCATGGAACGCAGATCTGTACAGTATCCGTACAGCATGGATGTAGGAACATCGGCTTCAATGATCTGCTTACCGCCCTGGACAGGAGTCATACCGAGCACTCTGCCGCGGCGTTTGTTCAGATCACCCATAACATCACCGGTATACTGATCCGGCACGGTAACCTTCAGAGAAGAAATAGGCTCTAACAGAACCGGAGATGCATCCATAAAGCCCTTCTTGAATGCCTGTGTTGCAGCCATCTTAAATGCCATTTCAGAAGAGTCAACCGGATGGTAAGAACCATCGTAAAGAACTGCCTTCACGCCCACTACAGGATATGCAGCCATAGGGCCTTTCTGTACGGATTCTGCAATACCTTTTTCAACAGCCGGGAAATAGTTCTTCGGAACCGCACCGCCGACAACAACCTGCTCGAATACGTAAGGTGTTTCCAGATCGCCGGAAGCCTCAAAACGCATCTTGACATGACCATACTGACCGTGTCCGCCGGACTGTTTCTTATATTTGTATTCTACATCGGATTTCTTCTTAATCGTCTCACGATAAGCAACCTTAGGTACGGAAAGCTCAACTTTCACTTTATATTCATTTTCCAGACGGCTTGCAACGATATCCAGATGCTGATCACCCATGCCGTAAAGCAGAGTCTGTCTGTTTTCAGAATCATTCACGACAATCAGTGTCTTATCTTCATCTGTCAGTTTCTGTAAGGACTGAGAAATCTTGTCGATATCGCCCTTGTTGACCGCTTTGTATCGCTTTGCTGTATAAGGCTTGGAAAACTCGGTCTTGGCAAATGCAAGAGGGGTAGCCTTGGTGGAAAGGGTATCACCTGTCTTTGCAGAGGTCAGTTTTGCCAGAGCGCCCAAATCTCCTGCATGCAGTTCGCTCACTTCTACAGGTTTATTCCCCTGCATTACGTAAAGCTTGCCGATCTTGCCTTCCACGTCCTTATCCTTATTGTAAAGAAGATCATCTGTCTTAAGTACACCGGAGCAAACCTTGATCAGGGAATACTTACCGATAAAAGGATCAACCATTGTCTTATATACATATGCAGATTTCGCTTTTGAGAAATCATAGTCCGCATGATAGATCTCGTTCGTCTTGGTATTAATGCCGGCACATTCTCTGTCTTCAGGGCTGGGTATGTACTTCACTATGTCATCCAGCAGCGTATAAACACCCTGACACAGAATGTTGGAACCCATGGAAACAGGAACGATGGAACCGTCAATAACATTGGTGCGCAGTGCAGCACGGATTTCAGATTCTGTAAAAGTCTCACCGCCGAAATAACGCTCCATGAATTCTTCGCTGGTCTCTGCAACGGCTTCCATTAAAGTCTCGCGGAAAAGCTCAAGATTGGGCTTATTGTAATCCGGAACAGGACAGTCAACAACTTCCTTGCCCTGCCAGCGATGGCCGGTTTCGGAGACAACATTGACATAACCTACAAATCTTTCATTCTCACGAATCGGAAGGTTGAAGGGTGCAATCTTCTTACCATACTTCTCGGTTAAATCCTCCACAATCTGACGGTAGGAAGCATTATCAATATCCATATTGGTCACATAGATAAAACGGGGGATACGATATTTTTCGCACAGCTCCCATGCCTTTTCTGTTCCGACTTCAATACCGGACTTACCATTGATAACAATAATTGCAGCACCTGCTACACTTACGGCTTCTTCTACTTCACCTACAAAATCAAAATATCCGGGAGTATCTAAAATATTAATCTTAACGCCATTCCATTCAATCGGAACAACAGATGTGCTGATCGAAATCTGTCTCTTCTGCTCTTCTTTGCCAAAATCGCTGACAGTATTGCCATCGGATACCTTACCCATTCTGGATGTGATACCGGACAGATATGCCATTGCTTCCACCAGGCTGGTCTTACCAGAGCCGCCATGGCCTAACAGAACCACGTTACGGATCTTGTCAGTTGTGTAAATATTCATGTTCATTCCTCCGTATGATGCAAATTCTGGGTATTCTGTCAAAGATTTTTTAATATCTAAAATCATTCCCAATTTCCCCATGTGGATATTCTACTAAACTTTCGTCCATTTCGCAAGTCTTTTTCAGCGTTTTTAACAGCTTTTTATATAACACTTTTCGTCAATTTCCTCTCACCTGCCATAAAACGAACCCATGTTGTTACTGTAGTTACTGATTTGTCATCCACTTATTTTAAATGATTGATTTTGATACTTTAACGTGATATATTTTTAAAGAGAATGTACAGATATATATGTATGAAATCAATTTATTGAATCAAGGAGAATATCATGATCATCTGCGGCTTTATCGGACTTGGACTCATCGGCGGTTCCATTGCCCGGGCTTTAAAACAAAACAGAGAGGACATCCGGATTCTCGCTTTTGACACCAATCAGGAAACGCTGAATCTTGCGCTGGCTGAAGAAATCGCTGATGCTGTATACCCGGAACTGGGAGAAGCTTTTTCCACCTGCGACTTTATATTTTTATGTGCGCCGGTCTCCCACAATGACGAGAATTTGCTCAAAATCCTCAAATATAAAAAAGACGGCTGCATCCTGACAGATGTGGGAAGTGTAAAAACCCCCATATTCCGCCATATCCAGCAGCTTGGACTGACTGACTGTTTCATCGGCGGACATCCGATGGCAGGCAGCGAAAGAATCGGTTTTGCCAATTCCAAAGCCTCCCTTTTGGAAAATGCCTACTACATCATGACCCCCGGCGCTGATGTTCCCGCAAAAAGTGTGGAAACTTTCCGCGATCTGATTCAGTCCATGGGCGCCATACCGCTGCTTGTGAATAGTGAAAAGCATGACTACGTCACCGCGGCCGTCAGCCATCTGCCTCATGTTATCGCTTCATCACTGGTCAATCTTGTCAGAGATCATGATGACGAAAACGGACTGATGAAATCCATTGCTGCCGGCGGCTTTAAAGATATCACCCGCATCGCCTCTTCCTCTCCTGTCATGTGGCAGCAGATCTGTCTGACAAATACGGCAAACATTTCTGATCTTTTGCAGGACTATATCGAGTCCCTTCAAAAGATCAAAATCAAACTGGATGAACAGAATCCGGAAGCTCTCTATCAGTTTTTTGATGAAGCACGGCTCTATCGTGATTCCTTCATCGATGCCGGCAGCGGTCCGATTAAGAAGGTACATGCCATCCGGGTTGATATTCCTGACCAGGCCGGCACAATTGCCGCTGTTGCAACTCTGCTGGCACTAAACGGCATCAACATTAAAAATATCGGCATTACTCATAATCGTGAAGCGGAGGAAGGCGTACTTAGAATTGAGCTCTACGAAGAATCCTCCATCGAAAAGGCTGTGAAAGTGTTAACCGACAGAGGTTATACCACACATCTTACAAAGTGAAACTAAAAGGCGTGCTGCAATTATCTGAAAATCATCAGTTTTGCACCACGCCTTTTTATTCTATTTCACAATGACCTGCCACACATGTTCTTCCGAAAGTCCCCAATCGAACAGCTGCTTTACCTGATCATCATCAGTATGATCCGGATGATAAAATTTAAGCATATGTATTACATTTTCTTCCCGCTCATTTGCGGGGCTGTAATTTTCCAGCTCTTTCATCATCTGTTCCTGCAGATGTTTGGGATTGTCCCATTGCGATATATTTCTTTTGGCCAGTTTACAAAGCAGTCCGCAGGTATATCCCAGCTCATAGTTTCCGGTCATCACAGAAGTCTTATGCTGAGACTTGATAATGACTGCCATTCTTGCAAGTTCAGGTACCATTTTTATCCCTCCCTTTCTGTTGCCCTCAGTGTACAAAAGCGTGTATCCCCTTGTGCACTGAGAGGATATCTGTATCTTTTATCAGATCAGTCCCAGTGTTTTTAAAAGCCATAGCCATCCCGTCAGAGTAAAAGCCGAGAACAGGGTCGTAAGCATGACCGTACTGGAAGTTAATGTTCCTTCGTGCCCCATGTTTTTGGCCATAATAAAACAGCTTACCGTAGTGGCAGAGCCAAGCATCACTAAAATTGCCACCAGCTTTTCCCCGTGAAAACCAAGCCGTACTGCCACCGGCAAAAAAACAGCCGCCAAAAGTACAAGCTTAATAAAAGTCCCAGCGGCGGCCCATTTCATTCTTCCCACTGCCTGCTTTATTTCAAAGGAAGCTCCCATAGCCATCAGTCCCAGCGGTGTCGCAAGCACCGCTACATTTTTTACGGTTTTCTGTAAAATCGCAGGCATGGGAAGCTTTAAAACAGACCATAGCATTCCAGCCAAAATTCCGAGAATAATCGGATTTGTCACAATTCCCTTCAAAGTCTTTTTCACAAGTGCAGGATTCATTCTTTCCCGCTGCGGTTTTAATACCGAAAGCACGATCACTGCCATTACATTATAAAGCGGAACGGTCGCCACGATCATCAGCGGCGCCATTCCTGCATTCCCGTAAATATTCTGAATAAATGCAATGCCCAGAATTGCGGCGCTGCTTCTATAGGATGCCTGTACAAACTCTCCCTGCACTGCCCGCTCTTTTATCAAAAAGGAAAACGCTGTAATCGCCAGAATGCTGATCAGGGTTGCCAAAAAACAAAAGCTCACAAATTTGAAATCCCATACTTCAAAAAAGTCCACTGTCGCCAGATCTTCAAATAACAGCATGGGTAAAGCAGCCTGAAATACAAATTTGTTCATTTTATTCACAAAGGCATCGTCCATCAGTTTTATTTTCTTAAAGAAGCTGCCCAACAGCATTGTAAAAAAGATGGGCAGCGTAGCATTTAAGCTGAATATCAGATTCTCCATAATCTTCTCCCTTTGTACCCTGCCATCCACAGCTCATATCCTGCTCAGATAGGGACACAGATGATTTCTTATCTCATTATAGCTTTTGTTTTCTCATCTGTAAAGGGGATCAAAACATTTGTTCTGTCTCTTTCGTCAAATTTTTTACCCAGTCATAATTTCTGTAATGTCGGTATACCGCCGGCAATTTTATCATTTCATCCAGATTCAGTAAAAAATAAACCGTCATGACAGGAAGCTTCAGCACAAACGCGGCCACTGCTCCCAACGGTACGATAAAAAACCACATGGTCACCAGATCACAGAAAAGTCCGAAGCGCGTATCTCCACCCGCGCAGAAAATGCCTGCAATCACCGTGCTGTTTACAGATTTTCCTATCATATAGTAGGAACAGATATACAACATAAATTTTAAGTATGTATGCGCCTGCTCCGTCAGACTCTGCGTACAGTACAGAATCAGCGGGCTGATACACAAGATGACAAGTCCCGAAACCGCTCCGGCCAAAAAAGAAATTTTAAAAAGTCTGTCTCCATAGCGTCTGGCACGCTCCAGCGCACCTCGTCCCAGCTCGTTTCCCACAATGATTCCGCTTCCGTTTCCGATTCCGAAGCAAACACAGGCGATTATATTTTTTACAATATTGGCAACGGAATTTGCAGCTACCGCATCACTTCCCAGATGGCCCATAATCACGGAAAACATGGTAAATCCGCATCCCCAGATCAGTTCGTTTGCCAGTACCGGCGCCGTATATCCGGCAAAATCCTTCTGCAGACTTCTATACGGATGCAGCAGATATCTCAATCGAATTCTCACTCGATCCTTTCTGCAGTTTTCGCAGATAACCAAAAGAAGTTCCACTCCTCTTGCGATAACCGTTGCCAGTGCGGCTCCCCCTATTTCCATTCTGGGGCAGCCAAACAGCCCAAATATAAATATCGCATTTAAAATCAGATTCAATACCACAGCAACGGATCCGTATATGGTACTCTTGAGTGTGCGCCCGCTGTTTTTCATAACACATAAATAAATCTGTGAAATACCGGAAAAAAGGTAGGACCAGCTGACAGTGCGCAAATACAAAATTCCGGGCTTAATGAGTTCCTGTTCATCGGTAAAAATGCGCATCAGCACTTCAGGACAAACATTTGCTGCCAGGAAAAATACAACCGATACCATAATGGATCCCCGCATCGCTATGGCAAGAACCTGTTCCACCGAAGAAGCATCTTCTTTTCCCCAGTATTGCGCAGCCAGAATTGTCTCTCCTATCGTAAATGCGGTCATAAACAGGCTCAATACAAACTGAACCTGTGTTGCCAAAGATACCGCTGATAAGGAGGACTGATCCAGGGCACCCAGCATGATCGCATCCGATGCGCTCACAGCAGCAGACATCAGGTTCTGCAGAGCGATCGGCAGTGTCAGCGTCCAAAGGTTTTTATAAAATTCTCTCTTTTCATCCTTCTTTGTCATAAGCGTTTCCATAAAAACTCTCCCGTCATCGATACAGTGTTCCCTTATGTGTTCCCTTGTACACGGAGGGTATTATAATTATAATCACATAATGCAGGAGTTTCTATTACTATTGTCGCTGTATTTTATAACAATCGTATTTTATAACAATCATATTTTGTAACAGCTGCCTCTCTAACAGACACAGGTTTACATTCTTCTTGACAAACGCAACTGCACTCCGGCCCGGTAATTGTATCAGCCATAAGGAACATGCTGCATAAAAATACTGCCGCACCTTTGATTTTTCAATCATTGGTGCGACAGCACTATTTCCGGCATTATTTCAGGGGCAAAATGATTCGCCTTTTATCTCAATTTGCCAACAGACTTAAATCACCGCTTCCGCTTGACAGTTCAATTTCGCTGCTTCCACCGTCCTGATAAACCACATCCCCCCGCTTTTCTCTCAAAATTCCCGTAAAGGCTATATTCGTTTCAAATTCGCCGCAGGATGTCCGATAAGAAAGCTTAAATCCCGTATTCGCAGGAATACGCACACGGCAGTCTCCGGAAACGGAAGATGCCCTCAGTTTCACAGGAAGAACGGCAGGCTCCAGGTTCACATCACCGCTGGTACTGGATCCGCTCAGCTCCTGGCTTTCTCCTAAAAAAGAAACATCACCGCTGATGGAAATCAGTTCACAGATACCAAAAGTACCTTCCACATCCACATCTCCGCTTTTTGTCTCCGCATGCAGATTTCCGTTAAGCCGGTCAGCTCTGATATCTCCGCTGATCGAGCGAAGATTCATTCGTTCACTGTTGACATTGGATACATACAGATCTCCGCTGGTCGCTGTCGCATGAAATTCCCGTGAAGCAATCGGATCATCGGCATGAATATCTCCATTGGTTGTTTTCACGCTGATGCTATCCCACAATCTCTGAGGCAATGTCACCTCTATATCGGAATACCGCATTCCTCGTTTGAAGAAAAACGTAGCGCTTGCAGTATTGCCCTGTCGTATGATCAATGTTCCGTCTTCTGTAATGGCTGTTTCAATTTCATCCGTATCCCCCATCACTTCAACAGGAGCATTCGGGTCAGAGGAGCAGTTCAGCTCTACATCACCATTTGTCAGGTTGATCTCTATCGCATGAATTACGTCCGAAGGAATAGAAGTACAGTCTACCACTCTGCTTCGCTGCGAGGTAAAGTGCATATTCACCCCGTCAGGATATTTCTCACGCAGCTGATCAGACACGTCTCTTGCCACATCCCTTGCATAATCAGCTGCCACCTTTGCCGTGGATACGGCAGCATTAACAATGCCTTCCAGACTTTCTTCAAAATTATCCATTCTGAAATTAAAGCTGTTTTCTTTGCGCTCACTGCTCTTTTCAGACTGTTTCTCCTGAGAAAAGCGCTCCTGAGAAGCGGATGCCTCTTCCTCCTTCAGATAATCCAAAAGCTCCGTCACATCTCCCAGACTGTCCATAGCCTGCTTGAGCGCTTCTTCCTCTGTCATACCGTCCGCCGCCAGATCGAGATAACGCTGGTATAGGTTTTCACTGAGTTCTTCGATCAAATCCGTCTTTGCATCGCTGTCTTTCGCATCGGCCAGACGATTTGTTACCATGATAATAATCTTTGTCTCAATCCGATTCATGTTCAACCTCCTGTGTGAGTAATGCATTCAGCAAAGTACGTGTCTCCACCCATTCTCTGCTGCGCTCCTCCCAAAACTTCCTGCCTTCTTCTGTAATGGTGTAATAACGTCTTCTGGCTCCGGGGCCGTCCTCTCCCCAATAAGAAGTGATCAGACCGCTCTGCTCCAGCCGCTTAAACGCCGTATAAAGAGTTGCTTCCTTAAATTCATAGGTTCCCTGAGTGCGCTGCAACACGTTCTTATTAATCTCATAACCGTAACTGTCCTTGTTCATCAGCTGAGTCAGAATAATCGTATCCGTATAACCGCGCAATGTATCTGCTGAGATAGCCACCGCTGCACCTCCTTTTCTTTGATGTAATCATCCTATCACGATATACCTCATCTGTCAAGGTATCTCTTTGATTAATATATTTCAGCGCTCTGTATCGTCATTTTACAGACGGCAGGCCCCAAAACGACAATCCCTTCAGCGCACAACAGGCAGGAAAATCTTTTTTGGATTTTTCCTGCCCGTAAAAATTTCCTGTTATATCTTTTTCCAGATCCTTGCCTCATAAGCATCAAGCTTCCGAATGCAATCCGGATATTCCGGATATATAAGCTCATAGCCTTCCTTCGGATTCCATGCATTCTGCTCCTTTTGTCCCAGGTTACAGTCTATTATGTACTCTTTCCCGTCCATCCTGCGTCTGTAGGTAAAGCGATCCTTTTTGCGATTCAATCCTTCAAAATCACCGTATACAAAGGTTTCATCCGATCGCCGAAGTTCAATCAGCTTTTTATAAACCTGCCGAATTTCTTCCTTCATTTCCTGCTTTAATCCTGCATGGTATTCCGGAAGCGTTTCATTCCAGGGAAGCAGCACTCTGGTGTGCTCTCTGGTTCCGGCCAAAATAGTGGCAAATACTTCCTCATGGGATTGGTTTTTGATATGCTCCTCATAATATCCTTTTGCCTCCACATCTGTGATCTGATCCATGGAGGTGAAGGGATAATTCACAAGACCCATTTCATCTCCCTGAAAGACAAAAGGGGTACCTTTTAATGTAAACTGCATTACCGCCAGAAGCTTTGCAATCTGATCCTGATATTTTGGATTCTTTGAAATCTTACTGACCATTCTGGGATTATCGTGATTGTTATAAAAAATGGACATCCAGCAGTTATTTCCATAATGTTCCATCCAGTCAATCATGTAGTCCCGATAATAATTCAGATCATATTCATAATCATCCATTCGAACATGCCCCGGTGTTTCCAGATGATCAAAGGAAAAGACCATATCCAGCTCCTTTCGCTCTTCTCCCGTCACCAGCTGACACATTTTCATGCCGAGGCCCGGCGTCTCCCCTACTGAAAAAGCGCGGTGAGGGCTAAAGGCTTTTTTCTGTATTTCCCGCAAAAATTCATGCAGCCTCGGGCCATAATAATACTGTTCAATTCCCGGATATCCCATCAGATCGCCGATGACCTTATTGCCCATAGGAAGGCCTTTTTCCTTTGATATGTAGTTGATTACATCCATGCGGAAACCGTCAACCCCCTTATCCAGCCACCAGTTCACCATGTCGATGACTTCAGCCCGAACTTCAGGATTTTCCCAGTTTAAGTCCATCTGCTTTTTGGAAAAAAGATGGAGCGCCCAGGAATCAATATTCTCATAATAATTCCATGCTGAACCGGAAAAGAAGGAGGTCCAGTTATTCGGCGCAGTTTTACTGCCGTCATCTTTTCTGAAATAATAGTAATCACGGTATTTGGAAGATGGATCTTTCAGCGCATTCTGAAACCATTCATGATCATCCGACGTGTGATTTACAACCAGGTCCATAATCAGCCGCATATCTCTTTCATGAATTTCTGAAAGCAGCTCATCAAAGTCCTGCATTGTCCCGAATTCTCTCATGATCTTTTTATAGTCCCTGATGTCATATCCATTATCATCATTTGGCGAATCATAAATGGGCGAAAGCCAGAGCGCATTCACCCCAAGCTCCTTCAGATAGTCCAGTTTTTCGATAATTCCCCTGAGATCTCCGATTCCATCGCCATTCGTATCATAAAAGCTTCTGGGATAAATCTGGTAAAATACGGCTTCTTTCCACCACTTCTTTGTAATGGCCCCTTTCGATACAAAAGGAACATCCGATTCGCTGTTGACCAGATGTAAAAGCGCATCAAAGAAATCGTTGCCCAACAGCTTTTTTGTCAGATTGGCAAGCGTTTTCAGTTTCATATTGGACACCAGCGGATTTGTGATGACTTTCTCTGAAATTCCCATCTGAAGCAACACTTTCGCCAGGGTATCATGTCCTACCGGTGATTGATAAAAATCTCCGATTTTGCTGTCCAGGGTCAGTTTTTTATTCTTTTGCATTGTAATCTCCTGCCTTTTTATTCGGCCTTATGACAGTAGGAACTGAAGTTCATACTCTTCTTCAACCGGATAACAATATTCCGAAAGCGTTGCAGGGCCGCAGCTTCCCGTACCGATTCCCATCTGAAAAGCTGAAATTATCACAAAAGTTCCACGATGTATTTCATCTTTCCGATGCCGCATTGTTAAAAGTTCTGTGTCAGTATAGGGTTTCACTCCCAGTTCAAAGGGATGATTCACGGCTTTAAATCCGAATTCCGTCTTTCCGTCAGATACTTTCACATATCTGCAGTCACAACGGTTTCCACTCTCCTGAGGGCGAATATTGGGCTCAGTCATATCCGCCACCGTACAGCATACTTTCTCAATCTGCGCCTGTTCCTTCATGTCACAATAAGACTCACCGTTTCTGCCTTCATACTCCACCAGATCAAAAGAAGCATCCAGCCGAAAAGCTTTTCCGAAGCGGGGCAGCTTTCCTTTTCCCTTCATACAATGCAGACGGCTTGTGACAAGAACGCCCTCTTTTGCAGCCTGATAAATATCGGTACATACAAATTCCTGCTTTTTACAGGAAATTCTCGTTGTCACGATAATCCGGTCCGGTTTGATATCCATGGACACAATTTCTTCCTTTTCAGGAATAAAATCATCCATACAGGTATTTAAAAAGAAATCCTTATCATTATCCGTGGGCGCTCTGAACAAAATTGTATAAGGCGCTGACACCTGCAGCACCTTTTCTCCTTTTTGAAAAATCACTCCGTTTTCTGAGACTTTAAAATTCTCTGGAAGTTCTTTGGAAAACTCCACTTTCACTGGGGTAAAATCACGATAGATAATCTGCTCTTTTGATACCTGACGTCCTGTCCGCTTATCGACTGTGATCGCCGTCATGCGTTCGCTTTCCAGCGGCTGCGCACCTTCTATTTTGATGACTTTTCTGGTCAATGGTTCAACATCCGTTTGTACATCCACTTTTCTGCCATCAGAAAAACAGAATCTTATCTCATATCTGTCCGATCCGGTAAAAGCGTTGGTGTTGAATACCTCGTAGTATTTGCCTTCGATATGCCGGATTCTTAAAGGTCGATATACATGCCGGACAATTTTCGCTCCTGTAGAAGGAGTCCGATCAGGATAAAAAATTCCATCTACGCAAAAATTGCCATCATGCTCCCACTCTCCGTGATCACCGCCATAAGTATAAGAACCGTCCTTATGAAGCACCGCATGATCCACCATTTCCCAGACACAGCCGCCCATCAGGTTATCATAGGCATAGATCTCCTTCCAGTACTCTTCCATGGCTCCCGGGCCCACTCCCATTGCATGCGCATATTCACACATAAAATAGGGACGATTATTCAATTCCTTTATGTTTCTTTTGTGCTCTCCGATTTCATGTACTTTTTTCAGACTTGGGTACATCTCACTGCCAACATCATAAGCCTTACGCCTGGAGTGAATCACACTTTCATAATGCACCGGGATTCTTGTCCTGGATTTAAGCCAGCGATACATCAAATCCGTATTATGATATCCTCCGGCTTCATTTCCCAGACTCCAGAGAATGATGGAAGGATGCATTTTATCCCGGCCAAACATCCTCTTTACCCGATCCAAACAGCGATTCGCCCATTTGGGATTGTGGGTGATACTGTTATAATTGGGCGGAAGCTGCTGTGAGAATGTGCCGTGAGTTTCCAGATCCGTCTCATCCACTACATAGATTCCAAGCTCATCACACAATTCTAATAAAAGCGGATCAGGCGGATAATGAGAAGTCCGAATCGTGTCAATATGATACTCCTTACAGAGTTTCACATCTTTTTCAATCTCTTCCGGTGTTAATGTATAGCCGTTTGTGCTGCTGGTGTCATGATGATTGACACCATGCAGTTTCACCTTTTTACCGTTCAATAAAAAGATATCTTCTGCAATTTCGATCTGTTTAAAGCCCACTCTTTTTTTTACGCAGGAATCTTTTGTCTCAAAATAAAGGTCGTATAATGCCGGTTCTTCCGCATTCCACTCCTGCACGGGAAGGCCCCTGAAAACAGCCTTTGCAATGCCGTTTTTGCTCTGCAATGTTTTGCTATGAAAAATGCCGTGACCGGACAGCGTAATTTTTACCTCACCATCCGTATTTAAAACAGCTTTTACCGCGGCATCATAGCATCCGTCTTTTTTTCTTGTTTTAAAATCCAGATCCCAGAAATCAACTCCGTTCATCTTATAAAGAAGCACATCCCGGAAAATGCCGTTGTTGCGAAACATGTCCTGACATTCCAGATATGTGCCTGTACACCAGCGATGCACGACGCAGAGCAGTTCATTCTCACCGGCCGCTAAAAAAGGAGTGATATCAAATTCTGCAGTATTGTGACTGCCTTCGGAATAGCCTGCAAACGTACCATTCACATACAGATCCAGACAGCTTGCCACTCCCAAAAAAGAAAGAATATATGCAGCATCCGTCTTTTCCAGATACAGTTTTTTCCGGTAAATGCCAACAGAATTATATTCCTCTGCAGGCTTTTGGAAGCGTGGTTTTACCCCATAATCAGAGCCTACCCAGCAAAAAGTTTTCTCCACCGCATCCAGCCTGGGGATTTCCGGCGGATGATAAGGAAACTGATAGCGCGTATTTACATAAAAAGGCCTGCCATATCCCTGAAACTGCCAGCAGGACGGCACTTTAATTTTTTCAAAATCAATTTCGTCTGTATTGAAGCATTGCGGAATCCTGCCCGGATTTTCATAAAATTTAAAGTCCCATTCTCCGTTTAGACATTTCACTTTCGAAGAAGAATATCGTTTATTCTTAATCGAAACTGTATCCGCCTGCTCTTTGGAAGAAAACGGAATAAAATAGCTTCTGGGCGCCATTTTTCCGATTTCCATGATGTCAAAACGATGATAATTTTCCTGATTGAGCTGATATTCCATGTTCCGATACCTCCCCCAAAACGAATCATTTTACAGCATTTCCAGAAAAGAAATCAATTCTTCAAAGCTGCCCCGTTTACACTCCGGCATTTCTTTTCTGTTAATCAAATTATCTGTCACCAGATAGCAGTCCAGCCCTGCGGCATTGGAAGCTTCCACATCTTCCTGCACATCATTGCCGATCATCAGGCAGTTTTGTGCTTTCAGCTTCTGCTTCACTGAAATTTCTTCAAAATACTTCGGATTGGGTTTACAATAACAGGAATTTTCATAATTTGTTACATAATCAAAATCCTCCGGCTTAAGACCAATCCAGCTCAGTCTGGTTTCCACACCGCATGGCGGGAACAGCGGATTGGTTGCGAGAATCACCTTTGCAGCCTTTTGCCTTGCCAGTTTCACCGCTTCTTTTGCAAGCGGATTTGGAGCTGTATATGCAGCCGCCTCCTGGAACTGTTCCCGATAAAACCGATCAAAAACCGGAAGCTGCTCATAAACCTGGGGACCGAAAATTCCGGTAAAGGTTTCCCAGAACGCTTCACTGTTTTTCCTGCTTCCATCATTTTTTACCATGGAGGATACGCCTTTCCACACAGCCTGAATCAACGTTTCGGGCTGATATCCATAAGGCGCCATGGTCTTTGCCAAAAGCTTCATATAACCATAGGTGAACTGATCATTATCCATGGGCAGCAATGTACCGTCCAGATCAAAAAGAATTGCTTCATACTTCATAATAAACTTACCTCATACATCTGATCCCTAATAAGGATGACTGATAGAAAATATATAAGTTTATTATATTGAAAATGAAAGGGAAATACAACATCCAATAAAAACAGATCGTACGTCTCTCATCAACACAAAATTACCCGGCTCGCGAATCCTCAATCCATCACGCAGGCATAGGCATAATTGCGGACCAGTCCATGCCAGGTGTACCACTTGGAACCGCCCTCCTGCTGCGCATAGAAAATCGCAATTCCACTCTTCGGATCCGCTACAAGGTAGCAGCCCAGAGCACCGTCCCACCCAAACTCTCCGTTTTCGCTGAGCGCATTATTTCTTTCACGATCCATCAGGGTACGAACCCCAAGACCATAACCGTATCCTGCTTTGCTAAAGCCGCCGAAAGCATCGAAATCTGCAAGGCCTTCCTCCGTCAGCTGATTGGTCTGCATCATGCGAATGGTCTCGGGTTTCAAAATACGCTGTCCGTTGGGTGCTAATCCATCATTTGCCAGTGTTGCCGTCAGAATTGCATAATCCTTCACACAGGATATCAGTCCGCCGCCACCGCTTTCATAGCGAGGTCCCATATCCATATCCACACCTTCCCTGTAAATCACCTGGTTGGCGGTATTGGTTAAGCCGTTAAATCCATGGTATTCCGGTGCAAGCCTTGTGCGCTGTTCCTCATTTAGGTAAAACCCAGTATCGATCATTTCCAGCGGAGCGAATACTTCATCGTGCAAAATCGTGGACAGAGATTTATGACATGCCACTTCCATCACCGCCCCCAGCACATCATGACAGAAACTGTATTTGAAGTGTGTACCGGGTTCAAAAATAAGGGGTGTTTTTCCTAAAGCACGAACCACCTGACGTGTAGTCGGTGCCCCCTCAGTCTCTTCCATCAGCCTTTGAACAACGGGCCCGCGTTCATAGGAAAATCCAGCGCTCATGGAAAAAAGATGTTTTACCAGCATGGTGTTCTTTGCCGGAACAATATCACCATTTTTTAGCTGTACCTTCACGTCGGCCATTTCAGGCAGATATTCAGTTACCGGATCCTCCAGGTTTAAAAGGCCTCTTTCCACCAGTTTAAGCCCCGCTGTACAGGTGCTTACTTTGGTCGCAGAATAGAGATTAATCATGGTATCCGGTGCAAAGGGAATCTGTTTTTCCACATTGGCAAAACCGGTACAATAGGTGTGCAGATGTTTGCCGTGGCGATATACGGAGATTCCCACGCCAGGAATATTTTTTTCTTTATAAAAAGAATCCAGATAAGTATCAAGCGGTTTAAAATTCATTTTGTATCCCCTCATACTACGGTGGTGTCAAATTTGGCACTGCATAACATCATTCTCTTTTAATTTTAACGGTCTTAATCTCAAACGCTCTGAACGGAAGTACCATCTTTCCATTTTCAAACGGAATCTCTTCCAGTTCATTTTCCATCATATCGCAAAGATATGCTTTACTGCCCAGACTGCAGCAGATCTGTGAGGTAACTGCCGCCTTCTTTGATTCATAGAAACGTAAAATCACATCGCTGCTCTTATTCTGTGCAGGCTTGATGGTATCCAGAATGATGTTATCCTTTTCGATCTGCACTGCGCTTATGTTTGCTGCGCTGCCTTCTGCAACTGCAGGCTTTACATTCAGTTCGTAACCCTGTTTTACAACATCGCATTCTGCAAAGCTGCCGTCCCATGCGGTGAAGGCATAAGTAAAGTTGTGCACTCTGTTGTCCGCACGCATCTCCGGGCTAGCCGGTGCGCGAAGCAGAGTCAGCTCCAGAACATTTTCATTCATGCTGATGCCGTATTTGCAGTCATTAAGAACAGCCGCGCCATGAACGGAATCCGCAAGAGCGCTGTAACGGTGGTTGCTCACTTCAAAACGATCCTGCTCATGCTGTCTGGAACGATGCGTCGGGCGATTGACAAAACCAAACTGTATTTCGTTGATCGCATTTTCTGCATATACATCAACAGGGAAGGAAGCCTTCAGCAGACGATGCAGTTCTTTCCAGTCAACTTCCGTTTCAAATTCGATACGTGTAGAATCCGCTGCCAGACGAATCAGCTGTGTATAGGTAGAATTGCTGATCTTTCCGGTAAGTTTCAACACAGCTTCCAGACCCTGTGAAATGATTTCCACCTGAACATCATAAGCGGCTTCCACTTCCTGCTCCCGATAATTGGAATCGATGTCCCACGCATCGTAAAGTCTGGGAATGTCCTTGTAAAGATGCAGTCTGTTCAACGGTTCTGCAGCAAATTCTCTGCCGGATTTTTTCAGAACAAAGCTGATCACTTCACCCTTCTGATTAATCTTTGCAGTCAGATGATCATTTTCCATCACAAAAATACCATCTTTTAAAACAACGGTAGCCAAACCGACAGAAGCCTCCGCTTTTTTGGGAAGTAATGTCAGCGTACCGCAGGAAGGAATCTTTACGAATGCTTTTACATTATTTTCAGAAGCCTGAACAGGTACCGCGTCTCCATCCGCTGTTACGGCACCTTCCGCAAAGCGCTTTGGCAGTTCCACAACTGCTGCCCGTTCAAAGCTTAATGAGTTAAACAGTGTAACCGCGCCGTTTGCATCGGCAGTTACCAGCGCATTCATCGCCTGATCGCTCAGCGCAACTGTTTCATCAATCACTTTCTCCACAGCAGCCTCTGCTTCTCTGTAAACTCTTCCGAGAGAAGAACCGGGCAGAATATCATGGAACTGATGAAGCAGAAGCTCTTTCCAGAGCGCATCTGTTTTTTCATAATCATAAGTAAAACCAGCAGCCTCTGCCAGCGCGCTCCACATTTCCATTTCACGAAGAGCAAGCTCGGCTTTCCTGTTATTCTGTTTGGTCTTTGCCTGAGAAGTATAGGTTCCTCTGTGTGCACAGAAATACAGTTCACCTACATAAGTATTGACAGGATCGCCGTGGATTTCCTGCATATCCGCGAAAAATTCGTTAGGGCTTGCCATCTTCACCTTCGGACAGCCTTCCAGATTTTCCTCACGCTTCGTATATTCAATAAAATCACGGGCCGGGCCGCCGCCGCCGTCACCATATCCGAAAGGCACCATAAAGGCCTCCAGATCCTGGGCCTGCACGCGTCTCTCCCACATTTTGTTCATGGATCTTGGGTCTGTACGGAATGTATAACCCGTGGGCAGGAAGGATGTAATTCTGGAACCGTCCATGCCTTCCCAGTTAAAGTAATGATACGGGAACTGCTCGCCTTCATTATAAGACCAGAAAATCTTCTGAGTTACCAGATATTTTACATTACAGCCCTTTAAGATCTGGGGCAGTACAGCGGAATAGCCAAAGGTATCGGGCAGCCACAAAATCTCACTGTCAATATCAAATTCATCCTTATAATACTGCTTGCCCAAAAGCAGCTGACGGATCAATGCTTCACCGCCGGAAACATTGGTATCAGGCTCCACCCACATCGCACCTTCAGCGATCCACTGGCCTTTCTTCACTGCCTCTTTTATCTTTTCAAATACTTCCGGATAGTATTTTTTACACATCTCATAGGATGCGGGCTGACTCTGCAGGTATTTGTATTCCGGATATTCCTCCATCAGCCGAAGCTGTGCAGCAAACGTTCTGGCTGTCTTTCTGTGCGTTTCCGCCATCGGCCAAAGCCATGCCAGATCCAGATGGGAATTACCGATCGCATAAAGTTGAGGTACGGTAGAACCATTTACCGCTTCCAGCACAGGACGAAGCGCTTCTCTGGCTTCACGGTAGGTACGGATACGACCATCTTTATCCTGCTCAAATTCCACAATCAGCGTGAATTTTTCCAGCGCTTTTGCCACCTTGGCAGCGCGCAGGGAAGTTTCATCCAGAACCTCCAACAGCTTATCAAGGGTATCTACGTCCATATAAAGCTGGTAAGCATCTTCATTCCAGATGCCATAAGTACAAACTCCCAGCGTCCGTCTTGCCCCCTCCGGCAGCGGATCCTGATAGGAACCGGGTAAAATCGGTCCAACCGCACATTCATGGGTATCCGGGAAATAATGCCCTGCATAGGTTTCCATTAAAATATCGTAAGTCTCTCCGGGTTTTCCCTCAAAAGCAATCGTGTTGTCTTCAATGAACTGATGCGGCTGATCCACCCAGTCCGCACGATAGGTACCAAAAGGCTGTCCATTGATGAAAAGTGTAGACTCACCATTGGGCTTTAAGTTTAAAACAATACGTTCCCCTTCCGCCGCTTGGGGTAAAGTGAACCTTCCCTTAAACCAGCAGTATTCCCATGTGTAGCCCCATGTAAATCCCGGTTCCACAGGCACAAACTGTCCCTGTAAAGCTTCCTGAGGCGAAAGATGATCCATGGTACGGAAAGCTTCCCATTTAATCTCCCCCAACGGCTCATACAGATCTTCGCGCAAAGTACGGATCCAGTGCCTGATTCTGCCTTTCCATTCAGCATTCATCGTTTTCATACTATACACTCCTTTTCGATAAATTTATCTCAACAGGTCACTTTTCACAAAAATAACCGTGAAGTCCTGTTTTTATCGCAATGATACCATATTTGATATGTCATAAGTTGTTTGATATATCATATTTATAAGATTAACTTACCAAAAAGCATCAATGACGTCAATGTAATATCTTGTCTGATTCCTGTCAATTTTTTATTACCGTTTAATCCGTTTGCAGTAACCTCCTTCGCAATGTACACAAAAACACAGTAAAAAACGCATGTATACTCCAGCATAGTACACATGCGTTTTAAATCAGCATCTTCTATATTATGTCATATTCGTATTTTGGAAATACCGCAGCTTTCAGAAACAGCTGTCCAGAATGTTACTTTCTTTCGCGGTTTCAATCATCTATATATTCCACAGAACCATCGGAATAGGTAATCATCCAGTATCCCGTATCTTCACCACAGTCTTCTATATAAACACGGCTCACCTCTGTTCTGCCGCCTGCATCCTGTGCCGCGCCGGCCTGAGCCTGTGCCGCTGCCTGAGCTTGAGCTTCTGCCTGAGCTTGGGCCGCTGCCTGAGCTTGGGCCACTGCCTGAGCCTGTGCCGCTGCCTGAGCTTGAGCTTCCGCCTGGGTCTGGGCCGCTGCCTGGGTTTCATCCTGGGCCGCTTTGACCTGGGCCTTTTCCTCAGCCATCGCTTCTGCTGCAGCATTTTCATTGTCCGTTTCTTTCGCATTCTCTGTTGTTTCTTCTACATCTGTGCTTTCTTCCTCAGCTTCGGCTTCTGTTGCCACAGTCTGACTTTCCGCTTCGATCTCCTCTTTGGCAATGCTCTCCAAGGTCTCTTCTTCTGCCTCAGATGTCTCTTCCACAATTGCAGCAGCCGGTACGGTTTCTTCTTCTTTTCCGCTGCAGCCTGCAAGCATGAGTGCGATCATTGTAAGTAATACTAATTTTTTCATCTGTTCCTCCTCAATTTCACTGTCCGACAGTGCCTTCATATATAATTAAAAACCCGTCCTTTGTTTCTGCAATAACAGAAACGTCAAACGCCGAACCGTTTAACATAATTTCCGATAAATACATCTGATATCCGTAATCACTGACAACTCCATTCTCAGATGCCTCCACACAGAAAGCTTCATATGTACCTGCATTTGTGCCATCGTTTACGTACAGATAAATACGGCTGTCAGTCTCCAGTTGGGCATCTGCAATTCCGCTGAATTTCCAGTAGCTGCCTTCTTTCGTCAGCGCAAGCGTTGTATTTCCCTCCGAAACAGACATTTCCTGCTGCAGAATACGTATCGGTGCACTCATCAGCGGAGGCACCTTTCCCAGGGTTTGCAAATGGCGTTCTACCTTTTCAAGAATCACCACATCCGGCGCTGCTGTAATCAGATCCGTCATCGGATAAGGTACTATCTGCGAAAATGCTGCCTGCGAAAAGGTCTGTGCCATATAAGGAATCATGGAATTTCCAAAAGAATCCCTGTACATCAGCAGGTTTTGCTTTCCTTCAGCGCATGTGGTCTGAATATACTGATCTGTTACATCTGCTCCCTGAACATAACTCCAGTTAAACTCTTTACGATAGCGCGCATCTTCTTCCGGTTTTGCGCCCAAAGGATATAACATCAGATTCAAATCGCCGAAATAATCCTTTACAACATCATAGCCAAGGGCTTCATAATCTTCATAATCCAGACCGCAGGCCTCCATCATGGCCTGATAAACCAGCACAGCTCCCTTCTGATTCCAGTGCGAATCTCTGGCATAATATAAAACCTCTTCCTGCTGTTCAAAAAGATCAAACAGATCCAGATAATTTACCTGCTCCCTTTCCAACCAGGGTTTCAGCCTTTCTGCATCGCTGTTTTCAGCGATCTGATACCGATATCTCTCCGGCATATTCTCATCATACAGAGAATTTTTATTGGGTGCAATCGTAAACAGAAAAGTTTTTCCCAACGTTTCCGTATACTGCTGCATCAGGGACAGATTATGCGCAATATTGAAAAGCATCCGTTCAGATACCCCGTTTTTATGCTGATAATCGTCCAGCGTTGCTTCATAATAAATCCAGTCGTTCTTTCCCACAATGACGCTGTCTACGGCTGATACTTCAAAAACATTGCTTCTGATCTGCGCATCCGCTTCCACCAGTTCCTGCCTGAACGCAAAATGATCAGAAAAATAGTTTCCTGCTTCTTCAAAAAAATGGATATTTATTCCGCTTTCCTGAAAAAAAACGGGCCATTCCGTCATTTTTTTATTTTCAGTTGTCTGTGTCGTTGGCCTGAAAAGCATTCCTGCAAAAGGAACCAGACAAAGTCCCAAAACGATCACAATATATAAAATATAACCTGTTTTCTTTTTCATCTTCATTTCATCCTGCCTGCTGTCTTATGTTAGAAACGGAAATAAATAAACGGATTATAAGTGCCTCCTGCCAGACTCATCATACAAAGAAGCACCAAAACCACCGAGCCTGCATATGATAAAATTTCCACCGCGGTTCCGTTTAAAAAGCCATTCGCATTCCCGGCTTTTCTTTTCTGTATCCATTCCGTAACGGGCAGCGCGCATATCACAGCCACGATGAACGTTGCCAAAAGCAGACGGGTACACACAGATGCCGCTGCGCCGGCTATCAGGCTGTTCCACTCAAATTTTGTAAACATGACCGAAAGCATCATCAAAGCCTGTCCGATATTGTCCGCTCTGAAAATGACAAATCCCACGCACACCACAAGCAGCACATAAATGTGACGAAATGCCTTCATTTTCGTTGTAAGCTTCGGGAACAAAGTTTCCAGTATGAAAAACAGTCCGTGGAACAAGCCCCAAATGACAAAGGTCCAGTTGGCTCCGTGCCAGAGTCCTGTACAGAAAAAAACAATCACACGGTTGATCCAGGTTCTGGTTTTTCCTTTCCGATTGCCGCCAAGCGGTATATACAGATACTCACGAAACCAGTCTGTCAGAGAAATATGCCATCTTCTCCAGAAATCCTGCATACTGACTGCCACATAAGGATAGCGGAAATTTTCCTGGAACGTAAAACCGAACATTTTTCCAAGACCGATCGCCATATCACTATAACCACTGAAATCAAAATATATCTGCAGCATATAGGAAATCGCACCTATCCATGCTGTGGGCATTCCCAATTCAGCATAGGACAGGGAAAAAACATAATCTGCTGCAGCGCCCATCGTATTTGAAATCAATACCTTTTTCGAAAGACCGATACTGAATCTTCTCAGCCCCTCTCCCACCTTTTCAATGGACATGGTTCTTTCACGAATCTGCTCTGCAACATCACAGTACCGGATAATCGGACCCGCTATCAGCTGCGGGAAGAAAGAAATATAAAGCAATATTGTGGAAAAGCGCTTCTGTGCTTCCACTTTTTGGCGATAGACATCAATCACATACGACAGAGCCTGAAAAGTAAAAAAGGAAATACCAATCGGCAGCCTGATGTCAGGTACCGGTATCTTTAAATTTGTTACCAGATTAACGGTTTCCACCGCCATTCCGGCATACTTATATCCCCCAAGCATTCCCAGATTCAAAACCAGCGCGAGAACTAATAAAGGCTTCTTTTGGCCTGCGCTGCAATGATCGAAAAGCCGGGCAATCCCGTAATTAACCAGTGCACAGAAAATCATCAAAAATACATACACCGGCTCTCCATAGGCATAAAAGAGCAGGCTGGCAGCAATCAGCAGATAATTTTTCATCCGCAGAGAAGGAACGACACAATATAACAGAAATACCACAGGAAGAAAAACACACAAAAAGGGCATGGAACTAAAAGCCATGTTTCATCCTCCTACACTCAAAGATTTACATCCCACACAGCCTGCCTGATCAGAGGCTGTGTCGGATAATTATCATAAGTTTTCCAGTAGTAATCCTTTGACTTCGCATCCTGCATTTCGGAGTCAAAAATATACCATTTATCGCCAATCTTCACTTCCGTCCACGCATGAGGGGTTACACCGCCGCGTCTTGCGCTGATCTGTCCGGTCACCACACGACTTTCAAAACCAAGACCTTTTGCAAGATATGCATAGGCGGCCGCATAACGGTAACAGTTTCCTTTTCCTGTGGTTAAAATCTCCTTTGCATATGTACCGGTCCAGTCTCCGGAAGGCATTTCATAGCTTCTCTTATAGCTGCAGTTATTCAGGATATACTGATAACATGCAAGCAGCTTCTGATCCGGTGTCATTTCTGCAGTGGTCACGGATGTGATAATTCCATTTACTAAGGTTGCCATCTCTGATCCCGGTGCTGCCTGGGGAACAATGAGTTTTCCGTCTTTTCCGAAGGTATACTGACCGATTACCGTATCTACGGCCATCTTGCCGTCTTCCTTAAAAAAATAAAGGGAATCTCCGATGGGAAGCCAGCCAACGGTCAGTGTTCCATCCGGATTCAGATAATAGGTATCCCCGTCTACCTTAGTCAGTCCTACCTGAATATACCCCTCCTTGCTGAGATGATAAACTTTGTCCAATACGCCAACCCAACAGTCCTTCGCCCAGGTACCATCCAGATTCATCCATCTGACACCTTTTTCATCCTGTACGAATCCGTAGGTCACCGCCGT
This sequence comes from Lachnospiraceae bacterium, assembly GCA_017482485.1. Taxonomy (GTDB): domain Bacteria; phylum Bacillota; class Clostridia; order Lachnospirales; family Lachnospiraceae; genus Gallintestinimicrobium. The sequence goes on along the minus strand of JAFUMV010000146.1, from coordinate 5,188 downwards.
CTGCGCCTGGACGGGCATACCGCTGTTAAAAAACAGCCCTGTCGCAATTACCAGTGCTGCAGTCAGTATCTTTCCTTTGTTCATATTAATTCCCTCCTCATAAGAAATTTTAGAGCATCATTCTGTACAGTAGCCCTCTGCATCAAAAGAATAGCTTACCTGATCTATTTGGACTTCTGTATTCTGATAATAACTGCCATCCTCCAGACGATAACGCCATCCGTTATCATCTTTCTTCCAGCCTTCAATAGAAACACCCTTTGCCAGATATGAATTCAGAGCGATTTCTTCTCTGGTTTCATCATCCTGAAAATGCCACCATTCCGAAGTCAGATCCTTAAACCCTGCAGCTTTCATATATCCTGCAAGAAGTTCTGCATTTTCATTGTTCTGAGGCAGCGCGGAATACCAGCTCAAATCATGCATGGAAGACTGCATGTCAAGGATCTCACCTGTATCTGTTTTTTCCAGCGTCAAATCGAGCGCAATTCCTCTGTTATGCGCGGAAGTCACAGCCGCCAGAAAGCTTCCCAAGCGATATCTGTCATCAGTCATCACCTTATAATATGTTTTCACACTGCCTTCCAGATAGGCTTTCAGCGCCGTAAGCTGATCCGTCGGCAGGCTGACACAAACCATCAGATCCTCAACGCTCATTCCCAAAGAGGCTGCACCGATTGCTTCAAAAACAACCGCCGCATATGCAGGATTGACCTGTGCGGACAATTCTTGACTTTCTGAGTCAACCATATTTTCCTGCACCGCTCCTCCATCTGCCGAATCATCCGTATCATCAGGTACTTCGACAGTTGCAGCGGTCCCGGAAAATGCTTCCGGAGGCAGCGTACTGATTTCCGCAACCAATAAAGCCAGTGTATCCTGTGTCATATTTTTCAGAGAAACCAGAGCCTCAGGTGACAGCATACAGACAGCAGAAACAGTGCTTTGCGTAAGCCCAATGGCTCCAAGCTCTTCTGGCTGCATTCTCTGCAGTGCTGCCAATGCTTCCGGAACCAGTCCGCCATAAATGTCCCCATCAGCGCCTTCCTGATTTTCAGGGTTCTGAACATCCGTCTCATTTTGTTTCAGTTCTTCCGCCTGTTCTGAACCGTCCAATTCTCTGATTTGCGGAACAGGCAATTCCAAAAGCGTCGTAGCCGTATCATATAAATACCTGGTCGCCTCATTTGGCCGAAATGCATCATAAATGCGCAGCCGATACCCATCCTCCCGACAGCTTTCCGCCGCCAGCCTCAATTTCTGTGCGCATGGGTACAGGTAAGGTACCACGAAGGTTGAATCCTCCAGCTGTATTCCTTCATATCCTTTAATCACATTTCCCGTAAGACCCGGTATATCATACTCATGCACGCGAAAAATTGAAGAATAACTGTTGGTAATATCATAAGAGCACAAATTGCCGATATACTCCGGCAGATTGATCATACAATATCTGGAATCCACATATCCGAATTCATCTTTATAACGAACCTCAAATCGACCGTTCTCCTCCCCCAGCACGCATAAAGCAGCTCCGGCATCAATTTTTGACAATACATTTTGAGAATCAGAATTTTCATATAATTCCAGATCAACAATTGGCCAGATCGTACAATAAAGAGTGGAAAGGTCAGTCCAGAAGCTCACCTCTCCCGGAGAGGCCGCAAGCTTTCCTTTCTCCCATTCCTCTTCACTGTCATATGTAATCACACGAAACTTCACTTCCGAATTGGAAACTACCCTGTCTGTTTCATATTCCAGCGGCTCATTCCAGGCGCAGATCGTCAGAGTTCTCCAGGATGATGTGGAATCGGTCCACTGCTGAAGTTCATAAAGATCGCCCCTGCTTTCCTCCCAGTATAAGCGGTAACGACACTCTCCAATCTTTTCCCAGTTTAACGTCACCCGATCCGGCATCAATTCTCTGCGCTCTACAGCAGCTTCCTGTGACAATTCACTATGGAGCACATAATTATCCTGCGGCTGACATGCCCTCACCTTCACCATAATCGGCGCATCACGATCCGGCAGCTTCAGTCCTTCTCCGAACGTCAGCTCAAACCAGCCTTCTGCTGTTGTGGTATACAATCGCCATTCCTGTTTTTCATCCTGAAGATAAATCTCATAGCTCTCTCCTGCATTTTTCTGCCAGGTAATCGCCACTTTGTCCGCATCAGGATCAGCGGTTTGCGTCAGGACAGGACTGTCCAGGATCTGGGGAGCCATCTCCACTTTTCTCGTTTCGCCCTTCAATTCATGTATTTTTCCGAAAGGATCTTCCATTCTGCGGGCTGCCTGAAATTTAAAACGGTAATTTTTCCCTGCCTCCATCCCCGACAGCAAAATATCATTCTCTTCAAATTCACCAACCAGCGCATACTTTTCCTGCACAGTATCATACAGATACAGTCTGCACACACTGTCCTGTGACAAAGTCGGCCAGGAAATTTCAAGTCCGTCCTCCTGTAAGCAAAACCCGATTTCTCCTTCCCCGAAATCCGGTCTCAAATGCGCTATTCCCAGGACAAGCCCGACCGTTGCTATCAACACTGCAAACAAAAGCACGCATAACGCCGCTTTTCGTATTCTGCGCGCTCCGGTATTTCTTCTCCCACTTCTACGTCTGCTCAAGCTTTAACGCCTCCAATATATTTGAAATAAAGCACATGATTTTCGTCTATCCTGATAACTATACCATTATGTAACAATTTTGCAATATTCTGGCTATGAAAAAAAGCATCAACTCAGTGCAACATGGTCTTCCGACGGCATAAAAATAGTGCGCGTAAGCGACATATTTCGCCACGCGCGAGTACGCATCCCCGCGGAGCGTCTTTTTTATGCCAAGGAAGTCCGGAGGACTTTCCCATGGCATAAAAAATCGGCCTCTGAATTTGCCAGAGACCGATTTCAACATTAAGACAATTTTTGCAATATTACAATGCATTTATTTGCGGCGGCCAGCCAGAACTGCACAGTTTTCTTCCACACGCTTTTTGCTCAGAGGGTAGATGAAAATAAGTGCAAGTGATACTAACCCAAGGCCAACTGCGGGAATGATACAGGAAAGGTTGAAGATGCCGTTTGTTATCTCAGGGTCAAATGCAGTTGCCTGCGTATAACCGATCAGAGTCAGAAGACCTCCGATCATACCGGAAGATAACGCCTGACCGATCTTACGTGCAAAAGAATATACAGCGTAAATGGTTCCATCTTCACGAATGCCGTTCTTCACTTCAGCATCGTCAATAACATCTGTAATCATTGCCCATACAACGGTATTGAAATATCCCAGACCAATGTATGCCAGTGCATAAAATGTTACATAAACATAGGGATTCTTAGGTCTTACAATCAGGCAGACAACATATACGGCTGCGCCGAATAAGCAGGAAGTAACCGAAAGTTCTTTCTTGCCGAATTTTGCTGCCAGCTTGGATGCGGTAGGTGCACAGATTAACAGCATTGCAACACTTCCTACCATAGCGGACAGAGACTGTGCTTCTGCGGAACCGTAATAGTTGGGGAATACATAACCGGACATGCCCTGCATACCCAGCATACCAAGAAGAAGCATGATAGCAGCTGCAATAATACCCAGAAGAGAACGGTTCGTCACAATACTCTTTAACATCTTGCCAACGTCCAGTTTCTGATTGTTTGCGGGAACTTCTACACGCTCACGAACCAGATTAAAACAGAACAGATAGCAGATAATTGCAAGAATACCGAATACGCCTGCAATGATCGTCATGCGTCTGCCGGAAAGAACGGTATTGCCGTCCACAACTTCATATGCAAACATAGGTGTTCCGACACCGATTACCAGGCCTGCCAAAGTGGCACCAATGGTACGCCATGTGGAAAGTTCAGCACGATCCTTGGGTTCTGCCGAAACAGCGGATGCCATGGAACCGTAGGGAATGTTGATGGAAGTATAAAAAATGGACCCCCATAAAATATAAGTAACCGTCATCCACGCTACCTTAAACAGATAAGGCATATCTGCAAATCCGGACTGGTATATCAGGAAGGATGCAATTGCCACAGGACCGCACATGCGCTTGATCCAGGGGCGGAATTTACCGTCTTTGGTGGGTTTGGAACGGTCAACAATCTGACCCATGGTAACATCTGTAACCGCATCAATAAAACGGGCAGCCATCATAAGAATACCAACAACACCCGCTGAAATTCCCATTACATCCGTATAGAACTTCAGCATGAAGCTGGAGGACAGGATAAATGTGAAATCATTACCGAAATCACCGAACATGTAACCGATTTTGTCTTTCATGCCAAATGCAGGCACGGAAGATTTAGCCGTACTTTTACTCATTGTTTTTCCCCTTTTTATGCGTTAAAGCATTATTTTTAAGCAACATCTCCACCGACATATTCTGAAGCATTCCCCGCATCTGTGTTTATTGCACAAATGATGTGTCGAATTTTGCAAAATTGTATGCAAATATTATAATTTTCCCTCTGCAAATTATATTGATACTTTTTATATTTTGGGGGACTTTTTGGGGATTTATGCGATTATAAATCCAGATTTTATCGGATTTTTTCAGGAGAAACGATGCCAAATGACAAACATTTCCATCATCATTCAGTTTTTACAAAAGATATTGGGAAAAAATGGGATTCTTACGACATTTTTGATAAATTTCAGCCGGGTTTTTAAAAAGGTCACCGATACCACACCAAAGACATACCGAAAAGCCTATCAGTTTTATCCCCAGACAGCGAGGGAATAAAATTTAAAATGTATCAAAAATCCTGTCGGCTTCTTCCTCAGTCAGCGGGCGGTTACAGCCGGCACATTCCAGATATAATTTTCGATACACATCACTTCTGGTTTTTTCATTCGGAAACCTTTTTTTCAACGCAGGGCGGAGGTGTTTTAGCCAGGTTAAAATCTCATCGATATTTTCCGGCAGCAGCTCTTCCAGCTGCCTTTTGATTTCGCCGCAAACTGCCGGTCCGGCCCCGCCTGTAGAAATTCCAACGGATAAATCTCCCCTCAAAATCAACGCAGGAAAAATATAGCTGCAGTGTTCAATATCGTCCACCGCATTTACGGGAATTTTTCTTTTTCGGCACATTTCAAAAATCTGCCGATTCTCACTCTCATCCTCTGTGGCAATCACCACAAAATCCGGTTCCGGATTTAAATCATCCTCTC